>URSP01000044.1:0-13676 GCA_900550515.1 uncultured Collinsella sp.
CTTGATGTCCAGACGATATGCCATGCTGCCTCCCTCAAAAAAGCGCACCCAAACGGATGCGCTTCGAACTTCTTGCTGTATTCGATTCTACCGATTCGTCGAACAAAAACCACCCCTGCGCAGGGTTTGCTCTGGATACAAACCCGTCCAACCGTTGGGCTTAGCATCGGCTTGAAGCCGCCCGATGTTTTAGACCTCCGAGCCTTCTGCATCGGCGTTGCCGGTGGCCCAGCGATGGTAGCCAATAACAAACGGGTCCAGGTCGCCATCGTCAAGAACGGCCTCGACATTGCTGGTCTCCACGCCCGTGCGTAGGTCCTTGACCATCTGGTATGGGTAGAGCACGTAGCTACGAATCTGGTTGCCAAAACCAATCGTGGTCTTGGGTCCGCGAATCTCATCGAGCGCCTCGGCGCGCTTTTCGAGCTCGATCTCGTACAGGCGAGCCTTGAGGATCTGCATGCACGCGGCCTTGTTCTGGATCTGGCTGCGCTCGTTTTGGCAGGTAACCACAATGCCGCTGGGGAAATGCGTCACGCGTACGGCGGAGTCGGTGGTGTTGACGCCCTGACCGCCCGGGCCGCTCGCGTGGTACACGTCCACGCGGATGTCGTCGGGACTGATCTCGATGTCGATATCATCGGGTAGCACGGGGATGACCTCGACGCCGGCAAACGTGGTCTGGCGGCGCTTCTTGTCGTCGGTGGGGCTAATGCGCACCAAGCGGTGGACGCCGGCCTCGGCGCGCAGCATGCCAAATGCGTCCTTGCCCTCGACGGTAAAGGTCGCGCGGTCAATGCCGATGACCTCGGCCGCAGGACAGTCGTTGATGGTGACCTTCCAGCCGCGACGCTGGCAGTACTTCATGTACATCTTAAAGAGCATGAAGGTCCAGTCCTGGGCCTCCAGACCACCCTGTCCGGGCTTGATGGTCACAATGGCATCGCCGTGATCGAACTCACCGGTAAACCAGCTCGAAAGCTCAAGCTCATCGATGGCACGGGCCAGGCGCTCAGCCGTGGCTGCAGCCTCCTCGCGAAGGGCGGCGGCGTCGGGGTCATCCCCCATCTCCTCGGCAAGCTCCAGCGCGGCGCGGGCATCGGAAAGCTCGCCGCGCGCGGTGTCCACGGCAGCGATATCTTCCTTGGTACGCGCGATCTCCTCCATGGTGGCACGGGCGGCGTCGGCGTCATCCCAAAAGCCAGGGGCAACACTCTTGGCCTCGAGCTCGGTCACACGGGTACGCTTCTCGTCCAGGTGGAGATACGACTCGACCTCGCCGAGCCGGTCCGCGAACGCGTCCAGCTCGGCGGGCGTTATCTCTAAAGCCTCAGCCATTAACGATTCCTACCGTGGCAGTACTTAAACTTCTTGCCGCTACCGCAGGGGCACGGGTCGTTGCGGCCCACGTTGACGTACGGATCGTCGCTCTCGGACTTGCGATAGGTGGTCACCTTGCCACCGTTGTTGACGGCAGCCGGACCACCCTGGACAGCCGTGCGGGCCTGCACCTGCGCCTGCTTGCGCAGCACCGAGTCGCCGTTGTCACCATCGACCTCGGCAGGACCGGAGAAGCGCGCACCCTCGAGCGCGGGCTCCTCCTTGTGCTCCACGGCACGCGGGGCAGCCTTGATCTCGATGCGCAGAACCGTACGCAGGTAATCCTCGTACATGGTGTCGACGAGCATCTGGAACGCGCCGTAGGCCTCGGTCTTGTACTCGACCAGCGGGTCGCGCTGGCCAAAGCCGCGCAGGCCGATGCCGGTCTTGAGGTAGTCCATCTCCTGCAGGTAGTTCATCCAGCGGGTATCGATGACGCGCAGCATGACCTGGGTGTTGAGTTCGCGCATCAGGTCCTCGCCCAAGCGCTCGGCCTTCATGTTGTAGCACTTCTCTACGTAAGCCAGGACATCGGCAGCCAGGGCCTCATAATCCTCGTCGGGGAACTTCGGCGTATCGATGTGGCCGGTGAGCTCCACAACCCACTTGCGCAGGCCCTCCAGGTCGCGCTCGCCATCGTGACTGTCCTTGGTGCAGAACTCCTGCACGCAGCGGTACACGGTGTCGTGCATGACCTCGGTGATGTGGTCGGTCAGGTCCTTGCCGTCCAGAATCTTATTGCGCTCGGCGTAGATGACCTGGCGCTGCTTGTTCATGACGTCGTCGTACTCAAGGACGCTCTTACGCATGGAGAAGTTGATGCTCTCGACCTTGTGCTGGGCGCTCTCGACGGCCTTGGAGATGATCTTGTGCTGGATGGGCATGTCGTCGCCCATGTCGGCCGTGACCATCATCTTGGAGACGCGGTCCATCTTGTCGCCGCCGAACAGGCGCATGAGGTCGTCCTCGAGCGACAGGTAGAACTGGGTCTCGCCCGGATCGCCCTGACGGCCGGAGCGGCCGCGCAGCTGGTTGTCGATACGACGGGACTCATGGCGCTCGGTGCCGATGACGGTCAGGCCACCGGCGGCAAGCACGCGCTCGCGCTCGGCCTTGCAAGTCTCCTTGGCCTCGGTGTTAAACTGCTCGAGCTGCTCGGGCGTCACGTCCTCCATGGTCAGGCCCTCGTACTCCAGGCGCTCGCGCACCAACTCGTCGGGGTTGCCGCCCAGCAAGATGTCGGTACCACGGCCGGCCATGTTGGTGGCGATGGTCACGGCGCCATAGCGACCAGCCTGGGCCACGATATGGGCCTCGCGTTCATGGTGCTTGGCGTTGAGGACCTCGTGTGCGATGCCGCGCTTGGTAAGGGCGGCGGACAGCTTCTCGGAGCTCTCGATGGAGACGGTGCCCACCAGGACCGGCTGGCCCTTGGCGTGGCGACGCTCGACATCGTCGGCGACGGCGTTGTACTTGGCCTGAATGGTGCGGTACACCAGGTCCTCGTGGTCCACGCGCTGCACGGGCTTGTTGGAGGGGATAACCTCGACGGGCAGCTTGTAGATCTCGCGGAACTCGGCATCCTCGGTAAGTGCCGTGCCGGTCATGCCGGAGAGCTTGTCATACAGACGGAAGTAGTTCTGCAGGGTGATGGTGGCCAGGGTCTGGTTCTCCTCGCGTACGAGCACGCCCTCTTTGGCCTCGATGGCCTGGTGCAGGCCCTCAGAATAGCGGCGGCCTTCCATAATGCGGCCTGTGAACTCGTCGACGATCTTGACCTCGCCGTTAGTGACCACATACTGCTTGTCGCGGTGGAACATGTACTGGGCCTTCAGCGCCTGTTGCAGGTGGTTGACCAGCTGACCCGAAAGGTCGGCGTAGATGTCATCGATACCCAGGCGGCGCTCGATCTTCTTAAGACCGCGCTCGGTGGCAGCAATGGTGTGCTTGGCCTCGTCCATGACGTAGTCGCCCGTGGGTTCAACGTCCTCGGTGGCGGTAAGCATGTCGTGCGACACGTCCTCGCCGCGCTCAAGGCCACGCACGGCACGCGCGAAGTCCTTGTAGGTACTGGCGGACTTGGTGCCAGCGCCCGAGATGATGAGCGGCGTTCTGGCCTCATCGATCAGGATGGAGTCAACCTCGTCGACGATGGCGTAGTTGTGGCCGCGCTGCACGCGCTGCTCGGGACGGGTAACCATGTTGTCGCGCAGGTAATCAAAGCCGAACTCGGAGTTGGTACCGTAGGTGACGTCGGCCTGGTAGGCCGGGCGCTTGAGCTCGAGCGGCATGTTGTTCTGGAGCAGACCGACGGTCATGCCCAGGTACTTATAGATGCGGCCCATCCACTCGGAGTCACGCTTGGCAAGGTAATCATTGACAGTAACGACGTGCACGCCCTTGCCGGCAATAGCGTTGAGATAGCCGGCCAACGTGGAGACGAGGGTCTTACCTTCGCCGGTCTTCATCTCGGCGATGTGGCCCTCGTGCAGTGCCATGGCGCCAATGAGCTGCACGTCAAAGTGGCGCATACCCATGGTGCGCTTGGAAGCCTCACGCACGGTGGCAAAGGCCTCGGGGAGCATGTCGTCGAGCGACTCGCCGTTGGCGTAACGCTCGCGGAACTTATCGGTCTGGCCGCGAAGCTCCTCCTCGGTCATCTTCTCAAACTGGGGCTCAAGACCGTTGATCTGGTCGACGATCTTGTAGTAGCGCTTAAGGTCCTTATCGGATCCAAAGGACAGCAGCTTTGACATGAATCCCATGTGGTTTTCCTTTTTGGCCATCGCCCACGCCGTGCAGCTGCGGGCGAGTTAAACACAGATGATTGTACTTTAGCCAAACAAGGCGCGGCCTATACGGTCGACCTCGACCGCCACGTAATAACTACGACCAACCTGCCACAATGGGACAGGTTAATTATGGCAGGTTTTATCTGGGCAAACGCTGCCTCTCTGCCATTTGGTGCAATGGGGGCAGGTTGGTTTGCACCAATAAAAAGAAAAGGGCCGCGCACCCAAACGGATGCACGGCCCTTATGCCATGAATGCGAGTGATTCCGCGGCGAGCTATTTACTCAGCAGCCTCGGTGGTCTCGGCCTCGGCAGCGGCCTCCTCGACGGGAGCCTCTGCGGGAGCCTCGGCGGCCTGCTTGGCAGCCTCCTCGGCATACTTAGCGGCACGCTTAGCCTTCTCGGCAGCCTTAGCCTCAGCGGCGGCCTTGCGAGCGGCCTCGGCCTCAGCAGCCTTGGCGGCCTTGGCAGCCTTGGCCTCCTCAGCCTTCTTGAGCTGGGCGGCAGCGGCGCCACCGAACTTGTCGGCGAAGCGCTGGACGCGTCCACCGGTGTCGACGAACTTCTGCTGGCCGGTGTAGAACGGGTGGCACTCGTTGCAAAGCTCGACCTTCATCTCGGACACGGTAGCGTGCGTCTTGAAGGTGTTGCCGCAGGAGCACGTCACCGTGCACTCGACATACTGGGGATGGATACCCTGCTTCATGGTAGGACTCCTTATTGGTCAGGCGCTGGTTACCGATCAGCGCATAAGGCGTCTTGGTTTCCGACCAAGACAACAAACTCGGCTATGGTACCACGGCGCCGCGCGTCCCACAAAAGGTTCACGGTCTTTGTGCAACGCGGCGCGACCAACCGCAGCGGACATGCACCCTGTTGCCCCTTCTCCCATGTTGCAGACGTGTAACGCCGCAGTAAGCACACCCCTTTTTGCGCCAGACAGGTACAATGATGAACACTGTACCGTAGCGGAGCGCCGCGCGCGCCGCAATCACGCGAAAGGGTTTCCCATGGCCGAGATCTCGTCCTCCCGTATCGTCATCACCGTCCTTGGCAAGAACCGCCCCGGCATCGTCGCCGGCGTCACCCGTGTCCTAGGCGAGGCCAACGTCGACATCCGCGACATCACGCAGTCCATTATCGAGGACATCTTCACCATGACCATGCTGGCCGATACCGCCGAGTCCAAGCTCGACTTCGCCGAGCTGCAGAAGGCGCTGGCCGAGGCCGGCGAGCTTTCGGGCGTCAACGTGTCCATCCAGCGCGAGGACGTCTTCAACTTTATGTACCGCCTGTAGCGAGCAAGCCGCTGGGGATAGCCTGACGCGCGCATGCCCATGCAAGCCACCCCGATGCGGCCCGGAGAGGAGCGCGCATGGCCTACGACGCCAAGAAAATCTATTACCGCTTCGATGACCACTTGAGCCGCCTGGTTCTGGATTACGAAGCAAGCCGCCAGATTTCGCCTGAGAGCGAAAGCCTCTACCACGGCCTGCCGACCGACCCTTATGACGAGGGCCTGTTTGTTGAGCACAATGTCAAGCGCGGCCTGCGCAATGCCGACGGCTCGGGCGTGGTCGCGGGCCTCACTCGCATCTCGGATGTGCACGGCTACAACAAGGTCGACGGAAAGGTCGTGCCCGATCAGGGCAAGCTCACGCTTCGCGGCTACAGCATCGAGGATCTGGTCAACAATGCCCAGGCCGAGAATCGCTACGGCTACGAGGAAGTCGCCTATCTGCTTATCACGGGTTCGCTACCCAACAAGGAAGAGCTCGACGGCTTTTGCGAGCGCCTGGGCGCCTTTAGACATCTGAGCGACGAGTACGTCAAAGAGTTCCCTATGACCACGGTGTCGTCGAGCATCATGAACGTGCTCCAGCGCGCCGTGCTGCTGCTCTACGCCTTCGATGCCGAACCAGACGTGATCACGCCCGAGCACGAAATCGACGTCGCCATTTCCATGCTCGCACGTCTCCCGCGCATCGCCGCCTTCGCACACATGGCCTCGATCGCCAAGCTTCGCGGCTCCGAGGTTCACGTGCCGCACCCCACGCCCGGTCTCTCCACCGCCGAGACCATCCTACAGGTCCTGCGCGGCGGCATGGCATTCACCCGCGATGAGGCGATGCTGCTCGACGTTATGCTCATGCTGCATGCCGAGCACGGCGGCGGCAACAACTCCACCTTCGCCTGCCGCGTGCTGTCCTCTTCGGCAACCGACCCGTATTCCGCTTACGCCGCGGCTATCGGCTCGCTCAAGGGCCCGCGCCACGGCGGTGCCAATGCCAAGGTCGTGTCTATGCACGAGGACATCCGCGCGCATGTCTCCAACTGGGAGGACGAGGACGAGGTTGCAGCCTACCTGGGCAAGATCCTCGACAAGCAGGCCTTCGACGGCACGGGTCTCATCTACGGTATGGGCCACGCCGTCTACACGCTGAGCGACCCACGCGCCGAGGTATGCCGCCGTTACGCGCGCTCGCTGGCAGCCAAGAAGGACTTGGGCGAAGAGTTCGCACTCATCGAGCGCATCGAGCGCCTGGCACCGCAGGTGATGCGCGACCACGGCATGACCAAGCCCATCTGTGCCAACATCGACCTGTACACGGGCTTTATCTACAAGATGCTCGGCGTGCCCGAGACGCTCTTTACGCCGCTATTCGCCGTCGCCCGCATGGCAGGCTGGTCGGCGCACCGCATGGAAGAGCTCTTCTGCGCGCACCGCATCATCCGCCCCGCCTACCGCCCGGTTATCGAGCCGCTGGAGTACAAGCCGCTCGCCGACCGCTAGGACACGGACCGATATAGAACTCGAGCGTGGCCAGGGCATCACCGCCCTCGGCCACGCTTTTTATGCCAGCAGAAAGGGCTGCAACGAATGATTGTGTTTTCCGATATGGATGGAACGCTGCTGACGAGTGATAAGCAGATGAGCGACGCCACCTGGGCAATGCTCGACGAACTCGCTCGACGTGGGATTGAGTTTGTGCCCTGCACGGGGCGTCCTCTGTCGGGCATCTTTGAGCCCATCCTCGCCCACCCCGCCGTACACTACGCGGTCTGCGCCAACGGTGCCAGCGTCTGGCAGCTCGACGACGTTGTGCCCACCGATGCCTCGCGTGCCACGCGCATTTTGAGCCGACCGCTCGACCGCGCCATCGCCCACCGCGTCCATAGCATTGCAGCCGGCCACGATGTGACCTTCGATATCTTCGCGGATGGACAGTGCTTCCTCCCCCGCTCGCTTTACGGGCGCCTGGATGAGTTCTGCGGCGGTGACCCCCACATCGCGGCTTCGCTCAAGCGCACACGAACACCGATTGACATGGATATCGACAGCAAGATCGACGAGGTCGAGACGCTCGAACGCATCGCCATGTACTGGCACGACCCAGCCGATCGCGACGCCATCACGGCGGCGCTCGACACGCTCGAAGGCATTGAGGTCACGCGTTCTTACACCATGAATATCGAGGTCATGGGTAAGGGCGCCACCAAGGGAACGGCCCTCACGTGGCTATGTGAGCATCTGGGCGAGCGTCTCGCCAACGCCTGGGCGTTCGGCGACAACATCAACGACATTCCCATGCTGCAGGCAGCGGGCCACGGCATGGCCATGATCAACGCCGAGCCCGAGGACCGCGACGCCGCCGACGCCATCACCGAGTTCGACAACGACCACGACGGCGTCGCCCGCACCATCATGGCCGCCCTCGCCTAGTCATTGGCCAGTCATTGGGGACGTTCTTAAATGACTAGTCGTTGGGGACACTCTTCGCGAAAAAGTTACAAGGACTGTCCCCCCACTGCCGGCAGAAAAGGAACGTCCCTAACTGCCGTATTAGGCGAGGCTCTCCAAAACGTGGCGGAGCTCCTGCTGGACGGCGTGGTCGCGGTTGCGCCCCACCACGCGATCGGCCACCGCCTTGAGCGCGGGGCGCGCGTTTTCCATCGCGCAGCCCGTACCGACAAAGCGAATAATCTCGTAGTCGTTCATCGAGTCGCCAAACGCCATGACCTCGTCGCGTCCAACGCCGTAATGCTCCGCGAGCTGCTCGATACCCGAGGCCTTCGACACACCGGGCTGCATGGCATCAATCCACGCGTTGCCCGAAGGCGCAAAAGTAAAGAGCTGACCGAGTTCGCGCTGCAGTACGTAAGCGCTGTCCATAACGGTACCGTCATCGCAAAAGATACTCGCCTTGATGATATTTACGCTGGGATCGGGCAGCTCCCAAATGCGCTCGGCATTGGGAAGGTCCTTATCGACCTCACGCACGAACTTGCACTCGTCATCGAGCAAGAAGGACTTGGTTCGGTCAAAGAGCGCAAGATGCAGATTAGGAAACGTCGCGACTGCTTGGGCGAGCTTTCGAATCGCCAGGTGCGAATACACCTCACGGTCTACCATCTTGCCGTCGGCGTAGACCTGGGCGCCGTTAGCGGCGACAAAGTCCATCTTGTCGCGAACAGGTGCAAAGAACTCGCACAGGCGGTCGTAGCGACGGCCTGACGATGCGGCAAAATGCACGCCATGCTCGCGTAGCGCCAGAATCAGTTCGTAGGTCTCGGGAGGCACCTGGCCGTTTTCGTCAAGCAGTGTGCCGTCCATATCGGATGCAATCAGTTTAAACATAGAAAAGCTCCCTTCGGGCTTGTTGGAATCGAACGTGTATCCGATCCCAACGTACCCAAAGGGAGCTCAAATAAGACTCCGCGGGCGTAAACGTTACAAGGACCTGGCAAATAGCTCACACATGCCAGAGGTCCTACGGTCGCGGCGTCAGGCAGCCCGCCAAAGAGTGTCCCCAACGACTAGTCGTTTGAGAACGTCCCCGATGACTAGTCGGCGTAGGTGAAGGTCGTGACGTCGAACATGCCCTCGGGGCGGATGCGGAGCGTCGGGATGACCGGCAGGGGCAGGAAGATGATGCCCATGATGGGGTCGAGCGGCGGCTCAATACCCATGGCGCGCGCCTTGACCATAAAGTCGTCGTGCTGCGCCGCAACGTCTTCGGCAACGCCCTCGCTCATCAGGCCGCCGAGCGCCAGCGGAATGCGCGCCACGACCTCGCCGTTGCGCACCAGCACGTGGCCGCCCTGGCCCACGGCCTCAACGGCGGCCATCATATCGGCCGCGTTGTCGCCCACCACGCACACGTTGTGCGAGTCGTGGCCGATCGTCGAGGCGATAGCGCCGCCCGTGATGGTAAAGCCGCGCACCCAGCCGCGACCGATGTGCTTGCCGACAAGACCCAGGCCCGCGGGACCATCACCGTCGGCGCCCTCGGCCTGCAGTGACACACCGCGGCCGTGGCGCTCGATCAGCATAATACGGCGCAGGCCCTCGGCGCTCTCGGGACGAACCATGCCCGTGATGGCCTTACCCGGCACCACGTCAATCACGGCCTCGCCCGGCTTAAAGGCATAGTCGAATACGTCGAGCGAAAGATTCGGCAGCTTAACGGAGGCGCGCAGCTCATCGGCAAGGGCCGCAACCTCGGCCATCTCGGGTGCGATCTCGCCCACAAAGGTGCCGTCCTGCGCCACCAGGGCACCGGCGGCATATACACGATGCGGAGCCGTGGCAAACGTCAAGTCATTGAGCACCAGCAGGTCGGCACGCTTGCCCGGGGCGATGGCGCCACGCAGTTCGTGCGGGTCGCGGCAACCGTGGTCCAGGCCAAACGCCTCGGCCGTGGAGAGGGACGCCATGGAGATAGCGACCACGGGGTCGATACCGGCCTCAATCGCCACGCGGCAGGCATTGTCGATCATGCCGGTCGCAAGCGCATCGGAAGGGGCGCGGTCGTCGGTCGCAAAGCAGCAGCGGCGGGCGCGCGCGGGATTCTCCAGCAGCATCGGGGACAAATTGGCCAGGTCGTGGCTGCACGTGCCCTCACGCAGCATCACATACATGCCGCGGGATAGCTTGTCGAGCGCCTCCTCGGGAATCGTCGACTCGTGGTCGGCGATAATGCCCGCTGCGGCATAGGCGTTGAGGTCCTTACCGGCAACGAGCGGCGCATGGCCGTCAACCTGCTTGGACGGCGTCTGGTTGGCAGCATCGATGCGAGCACAGGTCTCGGAGTCGGCCATAAAGACGCCCGGCAGGTTCATCATTTCGCCCAGGCCAAAGACATCGCCCGGATGCTCGGCAAAAAACTCCTGCATATCGGCGGCGGTAATCACGGCACCGGCCTGCTCGTCGGGCAGCGCGGGCACGCACGAAGGCATCATGTACTTGATGGAGATGGGCGCGCGGCGGCCATCCTCGATCATAAAGCGCAAGCCGTCGAGACCGGCAACATTGGCAATCTCGTGGCTGTCGGCAATGGCGGTGGTGGTACCGCGCGTCGCCGCCATGCGCGCATACTCGGCGGGACGGATGTTCGAAGACTCGATATGCAGATGCCCGTCAATAAAACCGGGAGCGAGATAGCGACCCTGGCAGTCGATGACCTCAGTTGCCTCGTAGGTGCCAGCGGCATCGTCGCGACCATCGTAGAGCACGCCGACGATCACACCGTCCTTGACGGCAACGCTACCGGGCGCCACACGCTGGCCATACACGTCGATGATCTGCGCATTGGTAAACAGCGTGTCGACGGGCACGCGGCCCTCGGCAGCGTCGATCACAGTCCTCATGACCTCAACGGACATACATACTCCTTTAACTGTAGAAATAACTGCGGAGCGGACGAGCCTTCACCGCAGCAAGCCAATAGCCATTGTATGCCCAAAAGAAGGCCGCCGATAACACCCCTTCCGCTTAACGGTAAGCGCCCAAAAGTAGTCGTTGGGTACGTTCTTAAACGACTAGTCATTAAAGAACGTCCCCGATGACTACCCGATGACTACTTGCGACCAAGGCAACGCCGATGTCTTGGCAACGACAGACACTATGACCCAATCCGAGGGCACTAAAAAGACAGGAGCCCCCGCTCGTGACCGCGGGTCGGGGCTGCGACAATGATGTTGAAGTGCCATAGGCGCAGCCGCGCCGCAACGAGGTTGGGAGGCTCCCATGCCAAAGTATTCTACCGCGTTCGGGATGGACGTCCACCTGAGGTCGACCACCGTCTGCGCCCTCGACGCGGACACCGGCGAGGCCGTGACGAGGAGGTTCCCCGGCAACCCCTGGGGCGAGATCGCCGGGTGGATGGATGGGTTCCCCGGGCCGTCGCTCGCGGCCTACGAGAGCGGCTACCTCGGCTTCGCCCCGCAGCGGGAGCTCGCCGGGCTCGGCGTCGAGTGCGTCGTCGCCGCGGTCTCGAAGATCCCCAGGTCGGCCGCCGACTCGGCCTCCAAGAACGACAGGAACGACGCCGCCAGGATGGCCAAGGCGATACTCGCCCACGACATCTCCCCCGTATGGGTCCCCTCCCCCGAGGTCGAGGGCATCAGGGACCTCGCCGGCGCCTACGACGGGGCGACCGCGCGCCTGGCGACCGCCAAGCAGCGGCTGCTCGCCTTCCTCGCAAGGCGGGGGTTCGTCTACGGCGGCACCACGCCCGCCGGCAACCCGAGGAAGTACTGGACCTACGACTTCCTGAGGTGGCTCGACAAGGTCAGGCCTGAGGACGATGGCGGGGTTCGGGCGCTCGCCGCCCTGAGGAACGAGGTCGAGGCCGCGGCGGAGGCCCGGGCGGACCTGCTCTCCGAGTACAGGGCGGCCGTGGATGCCAGCCCGATCGCCGCGGAGGTGGCCGCCCTCCAGTCGATCAAGGGCTGCGCCTTCGCGCTGGCCGCGGCCTTCTCGGCCGAGGTCGGCGACTTCACGAGGTTCCGTTCCGGAAGGCAGGTCACGGCCTATTTCGGCCTCGCGCCGAGTCAGAGGTCGAGTGGCGACTCCGTGCGGCTCGGAGGCATCAGCGGTGCGGGCAACGCGCTCGTGAGGAAGCTGGCCGTTGAGGGCTCATGGTGCTACGCCGCGGCACGGCACCAGCCGAAGCTCATGCCGAGGGACACGGGCGTGCCCCTCGAGATAAGGATGCACGGGAGGAAGGGGTCCGAGCGGCTCCTGCGGCGGCGCGAGGAGATGCTCGCCCGCGGCATGCCCGCGGCGAAGGCCAACGCGGCCACCGCGGCCGAGCTCGTGAGGTGGCTCTGGGCCCTCGGCATGATGTGCCGGGAGGGCGCGGAATAGACACAGCCCCCGTCCCGGCGAGCCGGGCGGCCTTCGGGGATACCCCCTATTTCGCTGTGCGCGCGGAGCCCTCCGCATGCGCCTCGACAGACTTGGGGAACCCCGCCGAAGGAATGGAGTGCGGGCCGACAGAACGGTATCCGCGGATATGAGACTGAGCCGAAGGCGTCGACGACATGCCGGGGCGGACCGGGACGGGTTAACGGCAGGCCCCGCCGACCGATTGCAAGCGGTCGGCGGGGCCATTGTGGCTCTTGACAGCGGATTGGGTCATATGAGCGAAAACGCCCCTAAGCGAGCAAGGTGACGTGAAAGAGGAGGGCATTGACCTTTTGGTCATGCCCGACGATTGAACGTCAGATTGCCGCTTAGGGGCGTTTGCAGCGTCGCGCCGTTACGCGGTTTGGTAAAACCGCGTAACCCTACAGTTCAGTCACGACAACGCTGTTGTAGATCTCGTCCCAGCGGTCCATGACCAGGTGGCCGGTCTTGGGATCCATGGCGTTAAGCTTGCCGCAGGTATTGGCGGTCTTGAGCACGGTGACGTCGTCGGCACCAGCAGCAATGGCATGTGCAAAGCCGGCGATGGTCGAGTCGCCGGAACCCGTCGCGTTCACAGCCGCAATCGCGGGCGTCTTGGCGCGGAACGCGCGACCCTCGTGGAAGCCCACCGAACCGGCAGCGCCCATCGAAACGACAACCCAGGGGATACCGGCAAAGCGGTCATCGGCGGCAAGCGCCTCGCGCAGGGCATCGACATCATCGGTCGTAAAGGACGTACCCAGCAGGCCGTTAATCTCGGTCAGGTTGGGCTTTACGAGCTCAGGCTTGGCGTCGGACTCCAGCGCGGCCTCCAGCGATGCACCCGAGGTGTCGAGCAGTACCTTGGCGCCCGCCTCCTCGGCGATCTTGACGAGCTCGGCATAGTAGCCGGCATCGACGCCACGCGGCAGCGAGCCCGAAAGCGTCACAACATCCGCCTTCGCCGCAAGCTCGGCGAACTTGGCCGTAAAGGCCTCGAGCTCGGCCGGGGCGATCTGCGGGCCGCTCTCCAGCAGCTCGGTCTGATTACCCTCGTGCAGAATATTCAGGCAAATGCGCGTCTCACCGGCGATGGGCACAAAGTCGTTCTTGACGCCGTCGGCATCCATAAGCTCGGCCATATAGGCACCCATGTGGCCGCCGAGCAGACCGGTCGCGAGTACGTCGTCGCCCAGCTGCAGCAGCACGCGGCTCACGTTGAGGCCCTTGCCGCCAGCGGTCTTTTCGGGCGTCACGCGGTTAACATCGTCGATGATCAGCTTGTCGAGCTGATAGCGCGTATCAATCGACGGGTTCATGGTAACGGTCAG
>URSP01000045.1:0-13515 GCA_900550515.1 uncultured Collinsella sp.
AACAAGCAGGAGTTTACCGAGCTCTATCGCGATGCCGTTATGAGCATCAGCGGCAAGAGCGTTGAGGCCGCCAGCGACCTCGACCGCTTTAACGCCCTGGCCAAGCTCGTGGCCGAGAAGGCGCGCACCGTTGCCACCAAGAGCGACGCCCGCGCCACCGCCGAGGGCAAGAAGCGCGTGTACTACTTCTCGATCGAGTTTTTGATCGGCCGCCTGCTCGACAACTATCTGCTCAACTTTGGCGTGCGTGACATGGTCGCCGAGGCGCTCGACGACATGGGCTTTAACCTGTCCGTCATCGAGAACCAGGAGCCCGATCCGGCGCTGGGCAACGGTGGCCTGGGCCGTCTGGCCGCATGCTTCCTGGATTCCATGGCAGCCGAGGGCATTGCCGGCTACGGCAACGGTATGCGCTACCGCTACGGTCTGTTTAAGCAGGAGATCGTTAACGGCAGCCAGGTCGAGGCCACCGATGAGTGGCTCACCCACGGCTATCCCTGGGAGGTCCGTCGTCAGGACAAGGCCGTGACCATCAAGTTTGGTGGCCGCGTCGAGGGCTTTGAGGAGAACGGCCGCACGTTCTACCGCACGGTGGACACGCAGGACATCCTTGCCGTTCCCTATGACATCCCCGTTGTGGGCTATGCTGGCAAGACCGTCAACAAGCTGCGCGTCTGGGCCGCTGAGCCGGTCGAAGAGCACTTCGATTTGGAAGCCTTCAACCGCGGCGACTATGCCCTGGCCGATGCCGAGCGCGCCGAGGCCGAGGCCATCAGCGCCATCCTCTACCCCAACGACGCCGGCGAGCACGGCCGTCTGCTGCGCCTAAAGCAGGAGTACCTGTTTGTGTCGGCAGGCATCTACAGCCTGCTCGACACCTTTGAGAAGGAGCACGGCGAGAACTGGGAGCTGCTGCCGCAGTTTGTGGCCATCCACACCAACGACACCCACCCCGCCATGTGCGGCCCCGAGCTCATGCGTATCCTCATCGACGAGAAGAAGCTCGAGTGGGACGACGCCTGGAACATCGTGACGCAGGTCGTGAGCTACACCAACCACACCATTCTGCCCGAGGCTCTGGAGAAGTGGCCCATCGGCACGTTCTCTAAGCTCCTCCCCCGCGTGTACCAGATCATCGACGAGATCAGCCGTCGTTGGCATGAGTCGTTCGACACCACGCAGGAGGGCTGGCAGGAGCGTCTGCGCCAGACCGCCATTCTGTGGGACGGCGAGATTCGCATGGCCAACCTGTCCGTGATCTGCAGCCACAGCGTCAACGGCGTGGCAAAGATCCACTCCGACATCATCAAGAACATCGTGCTCAAGGACTTCTATGCCCTGACGCCCGAGAAGTTCAACAACAAGACCAATGGCATCTCGCACCGTCGCTTCTTTGCCGAGGCCAACCCCACCTACGCCAAGCTCGTGACCGAGGCCATTGGCGATGGCTGGCTCAAGGACGCCTTTGAGCTGGAGAAGCTCAAAGAGTTCCAGAACGACACCGAGTTCCTGAAGGCCGTGGGCGCCTCCAAGCGCGCCAACAAGGAGCGCCTTGCCGCCTACGTTAAGGCCGAGACCGGTCTGGTCATTGACCCCAACACCATCTTCGATGTCCAGGTTAAGCGCTTTCATGCTTACAAGCGCCAGCTCATGAACATCATGAAGGTGATGGACATATACAACCGTCGCATCGCCGATCCCAACTTCCACGTGACGCCGACGACCTTCATCTTTAGCGGCAAGGCTGCCTCGAGCTACACCTTTGCCAAGGAGACCATCCGCCTCATTAACTCCGTGGCCGATGTCATCAACAACGACCCGCGCGTCAACGAGGTCATGAAGGTCTGCTTTATCCCTAACTTCCGCGTGAGCAATGCCCAGCTCATCTACCCCGCCGCCGAGATCTCGGAGCAGATCTCCACGGCCGGCAAGGAGGCCTCGGGCACGTCCAACATGAAGCTCATGATGAACGGCGCCATTACGCTGGGCACCCTCGACGGCGCCAACATCGAGATCGCCGACCTGGCCGGCCGCGAGAACGAGGCCATCTTTGGCCTGACCGCTCCCGAGGTCGAGCAGCTCTGGGCATCCAACAGCTACTTTGCGTGGGATACCCTCAACGGCGACCGCGAGCGTCTGGGCCGTGTGATGGACGAGCTCAAGGACAACACCTTTGCGGGTCTTTCGGGCAACTTCGAGAGCATCTACAACGAGCTCATGAACAACAACGATCCCGACCTGGTCATGGCCGACTTCCGCAGCTACGTCGACGCATGGGAGAAGCTTACGGGCAGCTACGACGACCAGGAGACCTGGAACCGCAAGGCCCTGCTCAACACCGCCTCCTCGGGCTGGTTCTCGAGCGACCGCACCATTCGCGAGTACCGCGACGAGATCTGGCACGCGTAAAGGCGCGCGAGCTCCCTTTGCCGCACGGCATTACTCGGTGGGCGCGACCAGGCGCCGTGCCCACCGCTAATGGGTTAGAAACATCGATGACAGAAGGAGAAATCGATGAGTAAGAAAGAATGCATCGCGATGCTCCTCGCAGGAGGACAGGGCAGCCGATTGGGGGCACTCACCCAAAAGATCGCTAAGCCGGCGGTTAGCTTTGGTGGCAAGTTCCGCATTATCGACTTTTCGCTCTCCAACTGCTCCAACTCGGGCATCGACACGGTGGGCGTTCTGACGCAGTATCGCCCCTACCTGCTGCATGCCTATGTGGGCTCCGGCGAGGCTTGGGACCTGGACAGCCGCGACGGTGGCGTGTCGATCCTGCCGCCGTATGAGACGCAGACCGGCGGCGCCTGGTATGCGGGCACGGCCGACGCCATTACGCAGAACCTCGACTACATCAAGGCCAACGACCCCAAGTACGTCCTGATTCTTTCGGGCGATCACCTGTATCGCATGGACTACCGCAAGATGCTCAAGACGCACATTGAGAACAACGCCGACCTCACGGTGAGCGTTATGCCCGTGCCGTGGGAGGAGGCCAGCCGCTTTGGCATCCTGACCACCGACCCCGAGGACGGCCGCATCACCAAGTTCACCGAGAAGCCCGATAAGCCCGATTCGAATCTCGCTTCCATGGGCATCTACATCTTCTCGGCCGACGTGCTGATCGAGGCGCTCGAGGAGGACGCTCTGGACCAGCGCTCGAGCCACGACTTTGGCAAGGACATCATCCCCAAGCTGCTCGGCGAGAACAAGCGCCTGTACAGCTACGAGTTCCACGGCTTTTGGAAGGACGTCGGCACCATCGCCAGCTTCCACGAGACCTCGATGGACCTGCTGGGCAACAACCCCGAGTTCGATCTGTTCGACAAGCACTTCCCCATCATGTCCAACATCACCACGCGACCGCCGCACTACATTGGTCCGGACGGCCGCCTGGACGACTGCCTGGTCTCCAACGGCTGCAAGATCTACGGCACCGCTCGCCACTCGATCCTTTCGACCGATGTCATCATCGAGGAGCGCGCCGTTGTCGAGGACTCCGTGCTGCTGCCGGGTGCGCACGTTAAGAGCGGCGCGCACATCTGCCGCGCTATTTTGGGCGAGAACTCCACGGTCGAAGAGGGCGTGAAGCTCGGCTCTGTCGATACCACCAAGGATACGGCCGTCGTTGGAAATGACGTCGTTATCGGGAAGGGGGAATGATCCGATGATCAATCGCAAGGCCATCGGTTATATCACCGCTAACTACTCTTCGACCTACGGCAGCGTGCTGCTCAAGGACCGCCCCATTGCGTCCGTACCGTTTTTGGGCCGCTACCGCCTGATCGACTTTCCGTTGTCCAACATGATGAATGCCGGCATTAAGACCGTCGGCGTCGTCATGCCGGGCAACTACCGCTCGCTGATCGACCACGTGGGCTCGGGCAAGGACTGGGGCCTGGACCGCAAGAAGGGCGGCCTGTTTATGGTGCCCGGCAACGCGTATGGCACCACCAAGGGCGGCATGCGCTTCTTGCTGCGCGACATCATCTCCAACAAGACGCTGTTCCAGCGCTCGGACAAGCCCTATGTTGTGATGATGGGCACCAACATCATCTTTAACATGGACCTCAACACCATCATCGAGGCGCACGAGAACTCCGGTGCCCAGATGACCGTCGTGTACTGCAAGGCCACGCGCAACGTCGATGACGAGACCAAGCTGCAGATCAACGAGAACGGCCGCCTGACGGGCGTGAGCGCTGGCGTCGTGTACGGCGACAACGCCTCTATGGACTGCTGTATCGTCAACCGCGAGACGTTGCTCGAGATCATCGATCACTATCAGGCCGCCGACTATCTGGACCTGCTCGAGGCACTCCAGGGCGACTTTGGCAACATCGACGTGTGCAGCTACGAGTACAAGGGCGAGGTCGTGGGCGTGTTTAGCGAGAAGTCGCTGTATCGCCGCAGCATGGACCTGCTCGACCAGACCGTGGCCGACCAGCTCTTCGACCCCGAGCGCCCGATCCTGACCAAGGCTCATGACGTGCCGCCTTCGCGCTATGCGACCGGTAGCCACGCGTGCAACTCGATCATCTCGGCCGGCTGCATCATCAAGGGCACCGTGCGCAACTCGATCCTGTCGCGCGGCGTCGTGGTCGAGGAGGGCGCCTCGGTGACCAACTCGATCATCAACCAGAGCTGCATCATCAAGAGCGGCGCCCGCGTTGAGAACGCCATCCTGGACAAGAACAACGTGGTTCCCACTAACACCGAGCTTCGCGGCACGCCCGAGAACATCCTGGTGCTGGGCAAGGCTCCGTTAACTTCCGATACCACCATCGTACGTTAACGTTGGCACCGCAACATCGCTCGTAACATGTAGAATAGCCGCCCGGTTCGCGCCTGGCGGCTATTCTCGAATAACAACATGGGAGACAATATGGCTGATACCAGCAAAAAGATGCAGATCGTGTTTGCCTCGGCCGAGTGCGCGCCGTTTGTGAAGACCGGTGGCCTGGGCGACGTGGCGGGCTCGCTGCCTGCGGCGCTTGTGCGCGCCGGCGCCGAAGTCATCGTGATGGTGCCCAAGTACGCCACCATCAAGGACGAGTACAAGGCGCAGATGGAGCACTTCTCCGACTTTTACGTGAGCCTGGGCTGGCGCAATGAGTACTGCGGTCTCGAGAAGCTCGAGCACGACGGCGTCACCTATATGTTCATCGACAACGAGCGTTACTTTGCGCGCGACTATCCGTACGGCTTCTTTGACGACGGCGAGCGCTTTGCGTTCTTCTCCAAGGCCATCACCGAGAGCCTGCAGCACCTGCCGGCCGGCTTTGAGTGCGACATCCTGCACTGCAACGACTGGCAGACGGCACTGGCGCCCGTGTTTTTGCGCGAGTTCTACCAGGGCCTGCCGCTTTACGACCGCGTCAAGACCGTGTTCTCGATTCACAACGTGGCGTTCCAGGGCCAGTTTAGCGACACCGTGATGGAGGACATCCTGGGTGTGGCGCATATTCCGGCGGCCGCCTCGCAGCTGCGTTGCGACGCCTGCAGCATCAACTACATGCTGGGCGCCCTGCGCTATGCCGACGCCATCACCACGGTGAGCCCCACCTATGCCAACGAGATCCAGACGCCCGAATTTGGCGAGGGCCTGGACGGCGTTCTGCGCGAGCGCTCCTACGCGCTGCAGGGCATTTTGAATGGCATCGACGTCGCGGGCTTTGACCCGGCGACCGACAAGCGCATTGCCGCCAACTACACCGTGGAGGACCGCTCCGGCAAGGCCGTGTGCAAGGCCAAGCTGCAGGAAGAGCTGGGGCTCGAGGTTCGCGACGACCGTCCGCTTATGGTCATGGTCACGCGTCTGACGCGCCAGAAGGGCATGGACCTGGTCATGTACGCGCTCGACCGCATCCTGGCCGGCGGCGTGCAGGTGGCGGTGCTGGGCACCGGCGACCGCGACTACGAGGACGGTCTACGCTACTTCCAGGACAAGTACCCCGGCACCATGGCCGCGCGCATCGAGTTCGATCCGGCGCTTTCACAGCGCATGTATGCTGCCGCCGACATGTTCCTAATGCCTTCGAAGTTTGAGCCCTGCGGCCTGTCGCAGATCATCGCCATGCGCTATGGTACCCTGCCCATCGTGCGCGAGACCGGCGGCCTGAAGGACACCGTGACCCCGTACAACGAGTTTACCGGCGAGGGCACGGGCTTCTCGTTTAGCAACTTTAACGGCGACGAGATGGGCGATGCGGTATTCCGTGCGGCGCGTCTGTTCTGGGATAACCGCGAGGCCTGGAACCAGCTAGTCACTCAGGCTATGAGCCAGGACTTTAGCTGGACGCGCTCGGCCGATAAGTATCTGGACCTGTATTTCTTTATGCACCCGGAGATTGAGAGGCCGGCGGCTGTGGTTGAGGCTGCGGCTGTCGAGGAGACGGTTGCTGCTGAGGCCGAGCCTGCGGCGACCGTTAAGGAGCCCGCTGCCGCCGAGGAGCCCAAGGCCGAGGAGAAGCCGGCCGCCGAGGCTGAGGTAAAGCCGGCAGCGAAACCTGCCGCCAAGAAGACGACCACCCGCAAGACGACGGCTAAGAAGGCCACGACCACGAAGGCCGCTGCGAGCAAGACCACCGCTGCCAAGACAACGACCACGCGCAAGCGCACGACCGCCGCTGCCAAGAAGGCCGCCGAGGCCGAGGTCGTTCCCGAGGTAAAGGCCGACGCTGCCGAGGCTAAGCCCGCGGCAAAGGCTCCGGCCAAGACCGCTGCCAAGAAGACGACCGCGACCAAGACCACGACTGCCAAGAAGGCCGCGGCTACGAAGTCGACGACCAAGAAGGCCGCCACAAAGCCGGTCACCAAGGTCGAGGAGACGCCCGCCGAGCCCAAGGCCAAGGCAGCTGTCGAGGCAAAGCCGGCCGCCAAGACCACCACGCGCAAGCGCTCTACGAAGACGGCCAAGAAGACCACGACCGAGGCTGAAGCTCCCAAGGCAGAGGCTAAAGCCGAGGACAAGCCCTCAGTAAAGGCTGAACCGGCAACGAAGACCGCCGAGGTCAAGACCGCTTCGAAGGCTACGGCAAAGACCGAGCCCGCCAAGGAGGCCCCGGTCTCCCCCGCCGCTCCAGCCGAGGAAAAGGCTCCGACCAAGAAGACCTCCGTCCGCAAGGCAACGGCCGCCCGCAAGCGTCACTAGTCAGGACGATTAAAACTTAATCCTCAACGCAAAAGAGGGTGCCCCCAACCAGGCGCCCTCTTCTTGGTTGAACTTCTCTAGTAAAAAAGAAGCCCGGTTTACTACGACAAAATGGCTCCGGCTGACCACGGCGAGTAATCTACGAAATTGGCAACGCTTCTACCTGCGGTTTTAATATCATCAAAATGACCGTGGTTGAGATCATCCAATTCATCGTAGTAAACCGAAGTATTTTTGTTTGACTACAAATAGTATCGGTATAGGCGTTTATGAATATCGCGATAATTTGGATGGTAAAACGATTTTCTAGGACAACCGTTCGCCGATGGTAAACGGATGTTGTTTATACAGCCTGTGTACAACAGATATACTTACATCCTGTGCGTAAAGCCCATGGCCCGCAGGCCATGATTCTATTGAACTGGACCGTATTATGAGATTGATTCACAACAGCCGTCTACCGCAGTTTCGCACTCCGTTTGGCGCTGTGACCACTGGAACTTCCGTTTCGCTCTCCGTGATTCTGGAGGATGCCGATCCCGCGCAGGCAACGCTTACGCTGCGCACCTGGGTCGATGAGATCGGTGAGTCTCTGTATCCCATGACGCACGAGGGCGACGGCATATTTACCGTAGAGCTTGAGTGCACCGAGCCCTGCCTTGTGTGGTACAGCTTTATATGCAATATCGAAGGTCAGCCGCCGGTCCGCCTGGGCGCGCCGCAAGGCCGCACCGGTGGCGAGGGTGTGACCTACGGCTACGCCGAGGTTCCGTCCTTCCAGATTACCGTCTACAAGCATCGCGAGAACCGTCCCACTTGGTACGAGCGCGGTATGGTCTACCAGATCTTCCCCGACCGCTATGCCCGAGACGAAAACTGGCGCGAGCGCACGCTTGCCGAAGTTGAAAAACCGCGCAAAGGAATCCAGCGCCGCATGGTCGAGGACTGGAACGAACCGCCCGAGTACGAGCGTGCCGAAGACGGCTCCATCAAGACCTGGGATTTTTACGGCGGTTCGCTCAAGGGTATCCAAAATGACCTGCCCCGCATCGCCGAGCTAGGCTTTACGGCCATCTACCTCAACCCCATCTTTGAAGCCGCGAGCAACCACCGCTACGATACGGCCGACTACACCAAAATAGACCCGATTCTGGGCACCGAGCAGGACTTTACCGAGCTGTGTCAGGCGGCCGAGAAACTCGGCATTTCCATCATCCTGGATGGCGTCTTCAACCATACGGGCGACGACTCGATCTACTTTAACCGCTACGGCAACTATCCCGGCGTCGGTGCATGGCAGAGCGAGGACTCGCCGTGGCGCGATGCGTTTTACTTCCATGAGGACGGTTCGTATGACTGCTGGTGGGGCGTGGGCAACATGCCAGCCATCAACGAGAAGTCCGAGCTTGTGCGCGAGAGGCTCCTGGGCAAGGACGGCGTGATCCGCAAATGGCTGCGCGCCGGTGCCCATGGCTGGCGACTCGATGTGGCCGACGAGCTTTCCGACGACTTCCTGGCCGAGATCAAAAAGGCCGTGCTCGCCGAGAAGCCCGACGCGCTGCTGCTCGGCGAAGTCTGGGAGGACGCTTCCAACAAGATCAGCTATGGTCACCTGCGTCGCTATCTGCAGGGCTCGGAGCTCGACTCCGCCATGGACTACCCCTTCCGCAACATGGTCATCGGCTTTTTGATGGGCTACAAGAACGCCTACCAGGCAGCCGAGGATATCGAGACCCTGCGCGAAAACTACCCGCGCGAGGCACTGGCCTGCGCACTCAATCTGCTTTCGAGCCACGACCGTCCGCGCATTATCTCGGTGCTCGGCGGTGGCCCCGACGAGTCACAGCTGCCCGAGAGCGAGCGCAGCAAATGGCGCCTGGACGATAACTCGATGGGTCTGGCCAAGAGCCGTTTTTGGCTGGCGACGCTCATGCAGATGACCTTCCCGGGCGTACCCTCAATCTATTACGGCGACGAGTACGGCTTGGAGGGCCTCACCGATCCGGGCAACCGCCGTACCCTGCCGACCAAGGACCAACTCCACGACTTCGACACGCTGGCCATCGTTAAGAACGCGTCTGCCGTGCGCCGCGCGCTGCCCTTTATGGTCGATGGCGAGATCAAGGCCTTTGCGCTCAACGATGAAGTCTTGGCTTACACCCGCACGGGCAAAGACGGCGAGGCCGCGACGGTTATCATCAACCGCAGTCTGCGCAATTCGCACTGCGTGACGATCCCAGCGCTCGGCGAATGTGCAAGCGACGTGATCAGCGGCCACGAATGCGAAATCCACAACGGCACGGTTACGCTCGACCTGTACCCGCTGGGCTCTTCAATCATCTATCACCATGCCGAGAAGCGCCTGCAGGAGCCGCTCGATCACGGCGCGGGCGTCGTGTGCCACATCACCTCGGTGCCGACCGATGACGGCAAACCCGGCACAATCGGTGCGCCCACGCGTCGCTTTATCGACCATCTGGCCGCCATGGGCATGCGCTACTGGCAGGTCCTGCCCGTCAATCCAACCGACTTCTTCCGCTCCCCCTACGCCGGCCCCTCGGCCTTTGCAGGCAATATCGACCTGCTGCCCGAGAGCCACGAGGAGCTGGCTGCCGACTTTGCTGCCTGGAAGGCCCACGGCGGCGAGGATGCCGACCCGCTGTACACGGCATTTAAACATCGCAACGCCGATTGGCTCGAGAAGTACTGCGTCTACATGGCCGTTAAGAAGTACTTTGAGGGCGAGTCGCGCCACGATTGGCCGGCGGATGTCGCGCGCTACAACGAGCACCTGATCGATGACAAGCGCTTCCACGACGAGGCTGAGCTGCAGGCGTACATGCAGTATCGCTTTGACCTTGCCTGGTGCGAGCTCATGAACTATGCGCACAAGAAGGGTATCGAGGTCATCGGCGATATCCCGATGTATGTCTCGGACGATTCAGCCGATGCGTGGAGCGAGCCCGAGAACTTCTGGCTATCCGACACCGGCAAGGCGATTGAAATTTCGGGCGCTCCGCCCGACAACTTTGCGCCCGAGGGCCAGGTGTGGGGAAACCCCACCTTCCGCTGGGATCACATGAAGGAAAACAGCTATAGCTGGTGGATGGATCGCCTGCGTCGTGCGTTCGCGCTCTACGACCGTGTGCGCCTGGACCACTTCCTGGGCTTCCACAGCTACTTTAGCATCCCTGCCGGCAAGGC
Source organism: uncultured Collinsella sp. (assembly GCA_900550515.1). GTDB lineage: Bacteria > Actinomycetota > Coriobacteriia > Coriobacteriales > Coriobacteriaceae > Collinsella. The sequence goes on from URSP01000045.1 coordinate 10,358, forward strand.
CTGTGCCGACGGCCGCTGGCTGGCTGGCCCGGGCAAGGACCTGTTCCAGACGGCCTATGACGAGCTGGGTCCGCTTAACTTTATCGCCGAGGACCTAGGCTATTTGACGCCCGGAGTTCGCGCGATGGCTTCGACCTGCGGCTTCCCAGGCATGGACGTACTGGAGTTTAGCGACTACGACGTTCGCTGCGGAATTCATCCCACACCGGGCAAGATCCTGTATACCTCGACGCACGACACCTCGACGCTCGCCGGCTGGTGCACGCGCTCCTTTGCGGGCGGCGACGAGCCGAGCGGCATTGAACTGGCAAGCGAGCTCATGGGTGATGCCCTAGCAAGCGATGCTCCACTCGTGATGATGCCGCTGCAGGACGTGTTGGGGCTGGGCGACGATGCACGTATGAACGTGCCGGGCGTGGCCACGGGCAACTGGACATGGCAGGCGCAGGAGGCCGACGTTGCGGCAGCCGAGGAGAAAACTGCGAAGCTCCTGCGCAGCACCCATAGATTCTGGGGCGAAGCGTGATAAAACCCCCGATATAGGGTACAGTTACAGCTGTTTGAATTTTTGCGGGCAGAGCGATCTGCCCGCTTTGTGCTGAAAAGGAAGTATTATGGCGCGCTACGATTACAAGTGCACGAGCTGCGGCAACGTGTTTGAGGTTGAGCACCCCATGTCCGAGACGCCCGAGGTCGTATGCCCCAGCTGCGGCGCCCCGGCATCCAAGACGTTCTCGGCCAGCGGCATTAAGTTCGACGGCAGCGGTTTCTACAACACCGACCAACGCAGCGGTGGTTCCAGCACCAACGCCACCAGCGGCTGCTGCGCCAACTGCCCGCACAACCACTAGAAACCAAACAGCCCCGCGACCGACACCGATCGCGGGGCTGTTTCTTTGCGCTATGGGTAGCTAATTATCTACCCAGGTTTCCTTATGAGTTGCGGTGAAATAAGGACTGTTTGGCGGGTAAAAGCCGCTATTCAATCCTTATTTCACCGCAACTTAGTCATTACTTGTGGACCAGTCTGGCGCAGAAGTGACCGTCGTAGGAGTCTGCGTTTACCGGCACGCTTTGGAAGAGGCCTCGATCGTTCTGGCGTACGGATACGAGCTTCTTGGCCTGATCGAACTCGGGGAGTTGCAGAATCTGTGCTTCGGAAAGCGGCGCCACGCTAAAGCCGGCACCCTCGGGAGAAGCAAGGAACGCGTCCACGACCTGCGTGTTCTCCTCGTCGAAGACCGAGCACGTCGCATAGATGAGCTCGCCGCCGGCAGCCACGCGCGCGGCGGCTTCCTTGAGCATCGTCAGCTGCAGTTTGGGCAGCTCAACCGACACATCCTTTTCGGTAAGGCGCCATGGAATCTCGGGATGACGGCGCATGGTACCGGTGCCCGAGCACGGCGCATCGATAAAGACCGTGTCGAACTTAACCGGCTCGCCAAGCATGGCATCAAACGATGTGAGCACCTCATCAAGCTCGCAGGCATCACCCGAAACCGTACGAACGCCCTGAATACCAGCCTTATGTAGGCGAGCGAGATTCTGGTCACACTTGCGATCATGCAGATCGAGCGCCGTATGCTGACGCTCATAGCCCGCGCGCTTGGCCTGGCACATCATCACATAGGTCTTGGTGCCACGACCGGCACCAATCTCAAGGCAGCTACCAGGGCGCGTGGCAGCCGTGGCGATAAGCTGGGCGTTGAGATCGGATGCCACCGCGGCAGCAAGCTCAAACACACCCGAAGCAACGGTAACCTGGGCATCAACCGGGGCATGGCAGCCCGGGAAGACAGGCGCGACGAGCTGCGAGATATACGGATCGTGCTTGGTCGCAAAGGCGTTCTCATGCAGGGCCAGCGGCGCGGGGGCCAGATTGCCGGCAAAGTTAAGCGCACCCTCAGGCGTGTCGAACGATGCCATAATGCGAGCGCACAGCCAACGCGGTAGACCCATCAGGCGCGACAGACGAACCAAGCGCCGCTCAGACTCATCTACTTCGGATGCAGTGGCAAAGTCCTCAACGTTGTCCGCGACCTTATGCAGCACGGCATTGGCCAAACCGGCGGCAGACTTAGCTCCGCTGCGCACCAGCTCAACGCCCTGACTCACCGCAACGCGACCAGGCGTATGCAGATAGAGCATCTCGAAGGCCGAGATACGAAGCGCCATGCGAACACGCGGCGCAACCTTTTTAGGCTTATCTAGAAACTGATCGAGCAGTTCGTCCAAAATACCCTGCGTGGCGGCCACACCAAGCGCCAAGCGGGCGGCAAAAGCGGAATCGCGCTGGTCAATAGCCTTGGCCGATGCGCGAGAGGACAGCACGTCACGCGCATACATGCCGCGGCGATCGGCCTCCATGAGCACATCGAGCGCAAGCTTGCGCGCGGGAGACAGCTTACTCACGACAAAACACCCCACGAAAGATCGGCGCCCTGCAGGCCAGCAGCCCAGGCAGAAGCGGCCATAGCACGCTTGCCATCGGGCTTAACCTCGAGCAACTCAACCGAGCCATCGGAAAGACCAAGGTAAACACGCTTGACCTTAACGAGAACCTGACCCTCGCCAAGCGACACATCAGCCGGCGCAGCATCGAGCACGCGCACGGTCTTGCCGGCAATCACGCAACGAGCGGGAGCGGTGTCGGACGAGGCGAGCACATGGCGCACGCAATCGAGCGCCGCCATCTGCGGATTCAGGCGCATCTCCTGCTTAGAAATCTTGGCAGCATGGGTAACGAGCGACTCATCCTGCTCAGTCCAAACAGCAGTGCCGTCGGCAAGCGAAGGAAGCGTGTCAGCCAGCAGCTTGCCACCAAGCACGCCAAGCTCCATCGTGAGCGCCTCGGCATGCTTACCGGCAACCGAGGTCGAGGCCTGAGCACAATAAGCACCAGTATCGACGCCATGCCCGATGCGCATAATAGAGACGCCAGCAACCTCGTCACCAGCAAGAATGGCACGCTGAATAGGAGCAGCGCCACGCCAACGAGGCAACAAGGACGCATGAACATTCACAATGCCGAGCGGCGCCATTTGCAGCACCTCATCGGGCAAAATGCAGCCATAGGCAGCCACACAGAAAATATCGGCATCTGCAGCCTGGAGCCTGTCTCTTATACACATCTGACGCTGCCGACGACTCCTTACGTG
>URSP01000046.1:0-12954 GCA_900550515.1 uncultured Collinsella sp.
CCCCTGCTCGTGTAGATCCATGGACATGCCCCCTATTCGCTCGAGCCGGAATCGGTCGTCTCGGACGTGTCGGAACTGTCATCCGAGCTCTCGTCCTTCGTCTTGGTCGCAGCGTCGCGCGACGTTCCCTGCGGCGTGCTGTTGGCCGTGCTCACGTCCTCGTCCGAGGCCGACTGTTCGTCAGTCAGCGAGGTAATGACCAGCACTTCCTCGTTGTTCTCGGCCGTCGTCTGGGCGCGCACCACAATGGTGTAGTACACGTCGTTTGCCGATTTCTCAACCGACGAGACGGTGCCAAGCGGTAGACCCTTGGGGAACACGCCGCCAATGCCCGAGGTCACGATGATGTCGCCCACTTTGACGTCGGAGTCGACGCTCACGTACTCTAGACGAAGCGTACCGTCAGCCTGACCTTGCAGCATACCCTGGGCGCGCGTGTCCTGCACTATAGCCGACACGCCCGAGTTCTCGTCACCAATCAGGCGCACGGTAGAGGTCTTGGCCGATACTTCAATAATCTGGCCGATAACACCGGCAGAACTCGTCACGGGCATGTTGATGGTCAGGCCGTCGGCAGAGCCTTTGTCGATGGTAACGGTCGAGGTCCAGGCATCGCCCGAGGCACCAACGATACGAGCTGCGGTCGATTTGAGGTTGTAGGTCGACTGCAGCCCGACCAGGCCCTCCAGGCGCTCGGCAGTCTTTTGAGCCTCAGAAAGCTCAGCGACCTTAGAGGTCAGCTCCTCGTTTTGCTTCTTGAGCTCGTCGAGCGTGTCCTGCGACGCCGTTAGGTTAGAGAACACGTTGCCGATGGCATTGAAGGGAGCCGCCACAGCCGAACCCACAAAGCGCACCGGCGAGGTAATCGTCGTTACGCCCGAACGCACGGCATGAATCGGTCCTGCCTCGCCCTCGCGGATGTAAAACGTGAGCAGCAACACCGAAATCAGGCTGAAAACAATCAACGGGCGCATACCCGTTGATTGTCGCTTGGTATTCAGATTTGTGGAGAAACCCGAAGATCGTGCCAAATGGAATCCACCTTTTGGAAATTAAGCATTGGTCTGGACGAAGCCGCCATCAAACGCATTGGCCTCGAGCACGCGGGCACAGCCGTTAACGACGTTATCGAGCGCCGTGGGGCTGACGTTGACCGAAACACCGGTCTCATCGCGCAGGCGCACGTCGAGACCGCGCAGCAGCGCGCCGCCACCAGTCAGCAAAATGCCGTAGTACATAAGGTCCGAGGCGAGATCGGGAGGCGTAGCGTCGAGTGCGTCTTTAACGGCCTTAGCCATCTCGTCGAGCGGCTTGTTGAGTGCGCGACGAATCTCCTCGCTCTCGATGCGTACGGTCTTGGGCAGACCGGTGATCACGTCGCGGCCGTTGACCTCGACGTCGAGCTCGTCCTTGAGCGGCACGGCGGAACCGACCTTGATCTTGATGTCCTCTGCCGTACGCTCGCCGATGGCCAGGTTGTAGGCATCGCGAACGTGCGTGAGGATGGCCTGATCGAACTCGTCACCGGCAATACGGATGGACTGCGAGACGACGATGCCGCCCATAGCGATAACGGCGACCTCGGTAGTACCGCCACCGATGTCGATGACCATGGAGCCGGTGGGCTCCTCGACGGGCAGGTCGGCGCCGATAGCGGCAGCCATGGGCTCCTCGATCAGGTAGGCCTGGCGAGCGCCGGCCTGGATCGTGGCCTCAAATACGGCACGCTTCTCGACCGACGTGACGCCGGAGGGAACGCAGACGACAACACGCGGACGCGGGGTCCACGGATAGCGCTTCTCGGAAGCCTTGTCGATAAAGTAGCGGAGCATGGCCTCGGTAACGTCGAAGTCAGCGATGACGCCGTCCTTAAGGGGACGAACGGCCACGATGTTGCCGGGCGTACGGCCGAGCATGCGCTTTGCCTCGATACCGACCGCCAGGATGCGCTCGTCGTTCTTGTCGATGGCGACAACAGAGGGCTCGCGAATGACGATGCCCTTGCCGCGCACGGAGACAAGCGTATTTGCGGTGCCGAGGTCGATGGCAAGATCGCCCGCATAGCTACCGAAGAACATATCCATCAAAGAAAACAACGCAACTCCTGATGTGTTGGATGATTGCTGGAAAACTACTAGCTCATCATACTAGCGCAAGCCCGGCACCTCACTTGCGGTGAAGCGCCGGGCAAAGCTAAATCCCATAAGGTCACTACTGGTTGTCAGCAGCCGAGAAATCCATATCGAGCGAGGAAACGGCCCAGCCGATATGGTTGTCGGAGCGCACGAATTTGACGGTGTACTCCTGCTCGCCGCCCTTGGACAGCGATGCCTTCACCTTAGCGGTCGTCTCGGTCATGGACTGATCCATGCCCTCGACGGACACGGTGGCACCCTGCGGAATCGAGGAGATGATCATCGACTTAGCGTCCTCGGACAGGCTCGATGCCAGGCAAGACTCGGCCTTTGCGGTGTCACCGTCGCCGGCAGCCTGGAACAGATCGGTAACGACAGACTCCTGAGACGGGAAGCCAAAGCCGCGCGTGTAGGCAAAGCCCAGACCGCCCGCGGCGATCAAAATGAGCAGAAGCAGCACGATGAAGACTTTGAGACCCGTGTGGCGATGGCGACGACGTACCTTGGCCTGCTTACGATCCTGACGGTCCTGCTGGACCATCTCGGACTCGGACAGCGTAAAGAAGCCGGTGTCCGAGGGATCGGGCATAAACTGACCGGTCGCGCCCGTAGGATCGAGCGGATCGACGGCAGGAGCGTCCATCGCGGGCGCCGGAGCCGTGGCCATAGCCGTCTGGGCAGACAGCGCGGCAAGCGAATCGTGCACGCGGGCAAGCTCATCGGCCTGCTCGGAGGTGAGCTGGTAGATGCCATCGGCAGTAGCGGCGTTAAAGGCGTCGAGTGCGTCGGAGGGACGGCCGGCGGCAGAAAGCGCCTGACCCATGCCGGCGTTGAGCGCACGCGTGTCGTCGCGGGGGCCGGCAAAGTCGATAGCCGTGCGGTAGGTCTCCACGGCATCCGCCGGACGGCCGAGCTTGATGAAGCAACGACCGAGCTCGCCGAGCGCGGCGGCAGGAGCCGGATTGGCGCCATCGATGGCAGCCTGACGGAAGGCAGTACCCGCGTTGGCATAGTCGCCCGACTGGAACAGCGCGTTACCCAGGCCCAGATAGGCCTTGAACGGCGTGGCATAAGAAGCGTCCTGCGTAGCAGCAGAGAACGCCTGAGCGGCCGTCGTGTAGTCGCCCACGGCGGCGAGCGCCTTGCCGCGGTTGGTGAGCAGCGCGCCGCGCTTGCCATAGGTGCCGTCGTTGAGGGCGGCGGCGTAGGCCTCGGCGGCCTCGGCATACATGCCCAGGTGCATCAAGGCGTTACCACGAAGGTGATCGGCCTCGCCCATAATCTCATCGGGAGTCTTTGCCGCCCCAAGCATCTGGGCTGCAGCGGAAAAATCACCCGCGCGGTAAGCGGCGCGGCCCTGTTGGATCAGCTGGCTATTCAAGGAAATCCCCTTTACTCGTGAACGATCTCGACATGGACGATCTCGTCGCCGGCACGCAGCTGCGAAATCACATCGAGACCCTCGACCGTGGTACCAAAGACGGTGTAACCGGAATCGAGGTTATGCTGGGCGCCCAGGCAGAAGTAGAACTGCGAACCCGCGGAATCGGGGTCCATGGAGCGTGCCATGGCAAGGGCGCCATCGACATGGCTGTTGCGCGGATTGGTGGCAAACTCGCCCTTGATGCAGTAGCCGGGACCACCGGTACCGGGCATGCCGTCGGGGCCCTCAAGACCGGCAGCGACGTCGGCGCCGGACATATCGCGGGTATTGGGGTCGCCGCCCTGAATGACAAAGCCGGGCACATAGCGATGGAACTTAAGGCCATCATAGAAGCCCATCGTAGAAAGCTCGCAGAAGTTCGCGACATGAATGGGAGCGCCCTCGCCGTCAAACTTGACCTTGATGGTACCCTTCGACGTCTCGATAACGGCGCACTCGTCGCCGGCAAGCTGATACTCGGGCGCGTAGAGCTCTTTCTTAAAACCAAACATGTGGTTCCTTCCTCGTGCGTTTAAAGCATATTTGTACGAATTGTAGCAATAAGCATGCGCTTACATCAATTGCGCACGTAGGTTATGCCGACTATGGCGAACTAATTTTAGGAACGCTGCTGCGGCTTCCAGGAGCCCACGTTGGCGTCGTACTGATTAAGCGCGCTGTTGCCACCCTGAGCGATGGGCGCCAGGATCTCGCTTTGGTGAGAACTCATCGACTCGCCATCGGGAATGGCCAGCGAGATGTCCCAACTCTGGCAGATCACGTCGACGCGCTCATACATCCACTCGGCAAGCTGCTTTAAGTGGGCAATGTCGTCCGTATAGACCGTATCGTCCTGGTACTTAAGGTTGCTGAGCTCATCTTGCGTCTTTTTAATCTGGTCGCGCAGGGCGTAAGCACTCTGCGACAGCTCCTGACGGGTGGACAGCGGCGTTCGGAGATAGCCGTTGTTAAAGGAATCGATGACCTCGCCGATCTGGTCCTCGTCACCGTAGGACACGATGGTCTGATACAGACCGTCGAGCCTGGTATAGAGCTGATCATCGGTCAGCACGGTTTCTTCCTGGACCACCTCGGCAGAATCGTCTTGCTTGGTATCGTCCTCAGTCGCCTCGCCCTTTTGGCGCGTGGGGAAGGTGGTTTGTGCAGCTTGGCCAAACTGGTCGTAGAAGCCAGGCATGACACCCATGGGATCGGTCGTCACGAACCAATAGGCACCGCCGCAAACGACGGCAAGTACCGCGATGACGATGAGCGGCTTGGGGATATGACGCTTGTGCTTGTGATAGGCGTCCTCGTCGGGATGCACTTTGCGCTTGGGTTTTTGAGCATCGTCGTGCAGGGAAACGGGCGTGGGAATATCGACCTTGGGGATACCGAAATCCTTATCGAAAGCCGGCAGCACGCAGGTCTCGTTAGGATCGGCGGCGTCCGAAAGAACCGCGGCAGCCGAGGCGGGCGCATGAGGCACCTCGGTATCGATCTGCTCTTGCGTTAGGCGCGGAAAGCCCGCCGTGCGGCCCGCTGCCAGGTCGGATGCGGCCGCGTCCTCGGAGAGGATACCCGGAGCGGGGCGTCCGCATTTGGGACACGTACGATCGTGCGGAGAAAGACGGGCACCGCAGCCCTCGCAGAACACGAACTCGGTGTGCTCGGGGCCATCGCCCGGACCCACATAGGCGTTGCAGTAGGGGCAGAACGAGGCGCCGTCCTCGATAGTCTTAAGGCAATGCGGGCAGATCACGGCATCCTCTTTTCGAAGCAATTCAAACAATCGAGGTTAGAGCATAACATCGCCACGGCCCCACAGGAGCAAGGCACCAATTCAACATCGCCAGGGCGCGTAGTTACTTCTTCTTTTTGCTTGGCATCGAGACTTTGATGCCTTGGGCGGACTTGGTCACGCGAGAGCGCTTGGCTCCGGTACTCCTCTTTTTCTTGGGCTGGGCCTGGGCCACGCCCTCGAGTGCACGGGCCTCGGCCTCGCGAGCGGTGCGATCTTCGCGGCGCTGCGCCATGTCGGCGGCGACGCGCTTGGCAAAACGCTCGGCCGTCGAACCCGTCGAGCTCACCTTGCCGCCACCGCGACCCAGGTGGACGCGCACACCACGGCCAAAACCAGTTGCGGCATGACGACGACGCGGCTTGAGCGAATCCATCATCGTGGCGAGCTTAAAGAACACCGAGCAGGTAAAGACCACGATAACAGCCAAGATAACCATCTGGCCCATCGACAGGTTGGCAATAGACAGCAGCTCCGGGAATCCGATAACGCCCACCAGGATGCCGGCGACTACAAACACAAAGAGCACCACACGTAAGGGCGTGAGAGGCTGCGAGATGCGCCAGATTAGGCTGACGCTCGCCGCGCACGACGTAAGCAGGCACATCGTAGACAGCGTGAGCTGGCTAAAGCCAAACACGCGCGCCACAAAGATATCGAGCGCCGCAGCCAAAATGACCGCAATCGACGCCGGCAGTGCACGCTTGAGTACGTTGCTCAAAAACGCACCCTTCACACGAGCATTGTTGGGCTCCAGGCCCAACACAAAGCCCGGCGCGCCGATGCAGAAGAAGTTAATGAGCGTCATCTGGATGGGCTCGAAGGGGTACGGCGGCAGCGCGATACACAGCGCCGCCAGGCCCATCGAGAACAGCGTCTTGGTCAGGAACAGCGACGCCGAACGCTGCAGGTTGTTGATGGAGCGACGGCCCTCGGCCACCACGGCGGGCATCGAGGCAAAATCGTTGTCGACGAGTACGATCTCGGCCACGTTGCGCGCGGCATCGGAGCCGGCCGCCATGGCGACGGAGCAGTCGGCCTCCTTGAGCGCCAGCACGTCGTTGACGCCGTCGCCCGTCATGGCCACGGTGTGCTCGCGGCGCTTGAGCGCCTGCACGAGCTCGCGCTTCTGCTGCGGGGTCACACGACCAAAGACATGGTAGCGGTCCACTGCGGCATCGAGCTTGGCCGGCGTATCGAGCGTCGTGGCGTCTACATAGGCGTCCGCCCCCGGCACGCCCACCACGCGCGCGATCGACGACACCGTACGTGGGTCGTCGCCGCTGATCACGTTGAGGGTCACGCCCTGCTCGTTAAAGTAGCCGATGGTCTCGGCCGCCGAGGTACGAATCTCGTCGCGGATGGTCACAAATCCCACGGGCTCGGCCTCGCCCACCATATCCCCATCGGGCGTAAAGCCGTCCACGCGCGCCACCACGAGCACGCGGCAGGTATCGGCAAGCTCGGCGACACGGTTCTCGACCTGCGAAAACACACGCTCCGAAAGCACAAACTGCGCGGCGCCCATCACATAGGAGCCCTGCGCAAACGAAGCGCCGCTCCATTTTTTAGACGACGAGAATGGAATGACCGACAGCGGCTCGGACACCTCGACCGGGCGATCGGCGTAATAGTTGAGCAGCGCCTGGCATGTCTCGTTGGCATCGGCCGAGGTCGCACGTGCCACGTTAGCCAGCGCAAAATCGAGCACTGTGGTATCGACGGGAACAGCCGCCTCGTCCGAGTCCACGCCAAAGCCAACACCCTCAACAGGCAGCGGGTAGGTGCCCTCGACCTCCATACGACCCGAGGTAATGGTGCCCGTCTTGTCCAGGCACAGTACGTCGACGCGAGCGAGCGTCTCGATGCAGTAGAGCTGCTGCGCCAGCACCTTGCGGCGGGCCAGGCGCACCGTGGCGATGGCGAGCACCGACGAGGTCAGCAGCACCAGGCCTTGCGGGATCATGCCCAGCAGGGCGCCCACCGTGGACAGCAGCGCCGACGAAGGCACATGACCAGCCAACAGCTCGGAGAAGCACCATGAAAGCGCACTATCGCCCGGGGTTCCCGCGGCATCCCACAGCTCGCTCACACTCGAGGCAAACAACGCCAAACCGAGCGGGATCATGATGATGCTCGCAAAGCGCACGATGGCGTTAAGCTCGTTCATGATCTCGGAATTGACCTTTTTGACGTACTTCGCCTCGTTATTAATTTTAGCCACGTAGTTGTCGGCGCCGACATGGATCACGCGGGCGCGCAGCAGGCCCGAGTCGATAAAGCTGCCGCTCATGAGCTCGGAACCGGGCTGTTTCTTAATAAGGTCGCTCTCGCCCGTCAGCAAGCTCTCGTTCACGAGCGCCTCGCCCGAAACCACCACGGCATCAGCGGGAATCTGGTCGCCGCGCCCCAGGCGGATGATGTCGTCGAGCACGATCTGGTCCAGGTCGAGCTCCACCTCGGCGCCGTCGCGCACCGCGATGGCCTTCTTGGAGGTCAGCAGCGTGAGCTTATCGACCATCTTCTTGGACCGCATGGATTGAATGACGCCAATAGCGGTATTGAGGAACACCACAAACAGGAACGTCAGGTTCTTAAACGAACCGGTCAAAATGACCAGGAACGCCAAGATCACGTTGATCAAATTGAACAGCGTGCAGAGGTTCTCGATGATGAGCTCTTTGACCGACTTGGTCTTGAGCTCCATGTTGCGGTTGATCTTACCGGCGGCGATGCGCTCCTCAACCTCGGCGGTCGAGAGTCCGCGCTCGATATCCGTTGCTGCCATACCACGTCCCATCACGTCGCGTCGGTATAAGAAAAACCGCCCGGACCATGCGAGGTTCGGACGGTCTTACGTTCGATGGTGCCCCGTCTGCCTAGATTCTAGAACCGAGATCTGTGCCATTGGGACCGTCGTGCTGCTCAGGATACCACGGGCGGCGTAGCGTCACCTTTTCTCGAGAAAAAAGCCCGCCCGGGATAACCCGAGCGGGCCGCGGCTAGTGCCGGTTGATGCTCACGAGACACAGCCCGATTGTCGCCACGGTGCCGCCGAAGAGCGAGCCGAGGACGAATGCCAACGCGATCATGCTAGTACGGGTTGCCGTCGGTGACGCAGACCTGCAAGCGGTCGAGCGGCTCGCCGAAGAAACCGGCGAAATCATCGCCGCCGTAGGTGGAGCCGTCGTCGCACACGGTATCGAGCCATCCGGCACGCGCAGTGGTCTGCGAGCGGTACCACGCCTGCTTGTACTCCTCGCCGCCCGGGGTCACGTAGTACATGCGCACGCCGTCGATGGTGTGGCCGGCGATACCGGCGCAACCGTTGACGGTGTCGTTGCGGTCGCCCTTGGTCACATAGGGTAGCCAGCCGTCCTCGATGGTATGCACCTGATACTTGAGCGTACCGCGATCGACTCGGGCGCAAAGGAGGTCGTGCTGTCGGCACGGATACCCTGCGAAGCCGTCGTCCCCAGCGCCGAAGTCCGTCACCTCGTCCAGCCAGCCGCCGCCCTTGAGGTGGAGGGAGTAGTGGACGGGGATGCGCTTGCCGGATGCCTTCGAGAAGCCGCCGGATGCCGCCTGGGCGGGCTTTGCCGCGGCAGGCTTGGCGGCGGTGGAGGGAGCGGGTGCCTTGCCGCCCTTCATCGCGTCATACCACGCCTGGGCGCGCTGCATGTAATGGTCGCGCTGGGAGCCCGCGAGCTCGCCGGGGCAAGCCGTGGCGCTCCAGTAGCGGTGCGGGAAGACATTCTTGCACCACTCGGGGCGACCGAGGCCGTAGTACAGGCACAGGGCCGCGACCAGATGCGCGCCGCTCTCGATTGCCTTCTCGTGGACCGTCCACGGGTTGCTGCCGCTGTTCGCGTGCTCAATCGAGATGGTCGTGTCGTTGCCGCGTCCGGTGCCGATTCCGTCGCCGCAGGCGTAGGCGCGGTCGAGATCGTTGACGTGCTGCACGATGTAGCCGTTGCGGTCAACCGAGTAGTGCGCCGAGCAGCCGTTGGCACCCCAGATGCCGTTGCACTGGCCGGCGTTGAGGTCGCCGGCCATGTGGTGGATGGTCACGCCCTTGATGCCGAACGGACGGCCTGCGGAGAAGTTGCGCCCCAGAAGCTTGTACTCGTCCGGTTGGACGTTCGCGAAGTCTGCCATGTTAGTCCTCCTTGATGTCGCCGAGCGCCAGCAGGGCGTCCAGCCATTTGTCCGTGATGCCGACCGATTTGAAGGCCGCATAGGCCACCTGCACGCCGCCTACCGCGGCGAAGATGGACGTCACCCACGCCGAGGGTTCGGTCGGGACGCCGCCCGACATGGCCGTGAGGGCGCCGCATCCCGCCGAGACGGCGATGGCCGTCCAGCGGGCGACGTTGCCCGTCATCGCCTTCGTCTTGATGGCCTGCACGATGTACGGCACGACCAGCACCGTGCACACCGTGAGGCCCGCCTGGATCTCATTCATTCGATTGCTCCTATCTGTCGGATTCCTTGCTGTAGATCAGGTCGACGCGGTCGCAGATGTGGTCGACCTTCTCCGCCATTCCCTGGCTGCGCGCTTGGCTGTGGGCAAGGTCGTTGTGCAGGACCTCGTTGGACGCCACGACCGACTCCATCAGCGTCTTCATGGCCTCCATGAGCGAGTTGCTGCGCTCCATCTGCGCGGCGATGCGGCCCTCCATCTGCGAGCGTTCGCGGTCCCGCTGCGCGCGCTCGTCGACCTCGGCCTGCTTGCGCTCCTCGCGCTTCATGTCGATGCCGGCCTTGCGTTCGTTCTGCCTTTTGTATTCATCCAAAAACTGGCGGCCGAAGTAGAACGCTATGAGGCCGAGAAGGACGCCACCGAGCCATCCCGGCCCATATGGCGCAAAGAGCTTGAGCACTTCCATCCTGAGCGCCCTCCTTCCGCCTATTCGGCCGTGTACTCCTCGCCGGTGATCTCCTTGTACTCGTCGGCGGTAATCCACTTGCACTCGACTGCCTTATGCACTCGTGCCTTGCTCCAAAGAGGTCGGTCGTAGTACTTCTTGACGAGAGCGAAGTGCTTGGAGTGCTCGTCGGTCTTCTTCGTCGGCATTACTGGTCACCTCCGACCGTCATGAGCAGGTAGTCGATGTTTGCCGTGTTCTGCTCGGTCTGCGTCGGCTGCGACGCCCGCTCGCGCATCTGGTCGAGCAGCGCCGACACGTCGAGCGTCTCGCCGCTGTCGTAGGCGGCGAGCGCCGCGGTGTAGGCGAGCTTTCGCGCCTTCCGCTCAGCGTACTCGTCATCGTCGATAACGCCCGCGTCGTGCGCCGCGTCGGGGTCGCCGATCTGCGACAGCAGATCGCGCAGGGCGTTGACCTCGGCCATGGTGCCATCTTGAAGCTCGTTGGGGCGCGGCATGTCTTCCTCAGTGTCCATGCGGACTCCTCTCTTGTCGGGGAATGTGCCGCCATCGTATTAGCGCCGTGAGATTGCCGAGCCGCTTTGATGGGCACAAAGAAAGAAGGCGCGCAGCAGCACGCCTTAGATGCTTCTGTTATTTCGCAGCCGCTTCGCTTAGGCCGCTACTTTGAGTTGCCGGTTCTCAGCTATTGCGAGGTCTTGCTTCCGCTTGAATCGTCCCTCGGGTTGGCCTGCATTGAGCACCCCCCCCCTGCGCGAGATTTCCGAACAGGCTGCGGTACAGCGCGTCCATGGCCCGCACGCTGCGGTGCGCGTCCAGCCGTTTCATGCCTCCGCGCCAGCTCTGGTAGCTCTGCTCCACCTGCTCGGGGGTCATGATGCCATCGGCGACCATGCGGGCCATCTTCTTGAGCTTGCGGCGCTCACGCGTTATGGAGTCTCGGCACGGCTTCACGACTATGCGGCCTGTCTCCGTGTAGAAGATGCGCTTCTTCAGCCACGTGAACCCGCGCGTGAGCTTCACCACGCGCGTCTTGCGCGGGTTCAGCTCGATGCCCAGCTCGGCGCATTTGCCCTCTATCAGCAGCAGGCACGCCTGCAAGTAGTCCTTGGACTCGTGTATCAGGTAGAAGTCGTCCATGTAGCGCCCGTAAGACTCGGGGCGCAGCATCTCGGTCACATAGTGGTCGATGCGGTTGGGGTGGGCCACGGCGCATATCTGGTTCGGCTCGCTGCCCAGCCCCAGGCCCACATCGCCCTGCGCGTCTATCAGGCGGTGCTCAAGGTCGATTGCTCGCGGATCTAGCAGCGCGGAGGCCACCTGGTCTTTGACGGGTTGGTGCGCTATGCGCGCGAAGTAGTCGGAGAAGTCGCCCAGGAGTATGTAGCCCTCGCGGCCGTGCCGCCTCCAGTGGTCGGCCAGGTGGCGCTTGAGCAGCTTCAGGGCGTAGTCGGTGCCGCGCCCCTTGATGTTCGCGGAGTTCGCGGCTATGAGGGTGGGCACGATCGCGGGCACGAGCGCGTTTTGTGCCAGGGACTTCTGTACCACGCGCTCGGGGAAGTGTACGGCGCTGATATGGCGCAGCTTTCCGCGCTCCCACAGGTCGAACCGTATGAAGCCCCGGCATATGTCGCGCCCCTCCAAAAGGTCGCGGCGGGACAGGACGGCGTTGCGCAGGTAGCTTCTCATGTATCGCTGCGTGGACGACTTCCACATGACGCCCCGCGCGGCCTGCTTTGAAGCCTTGCACAGGCTGTTGAGGTCGGCCACGGTATCAAGCGTGCACGCCTTGACGCGCTCGGCCTTGGCCTGCGCGCGCTTCTCCTCGCGGCGCTTGCGGCGCGCCGCCCGCCTTTGCTCGGAGTTCACAGGAGGCACCCCGCGCGGCTTGCAATGTGGCTCTGGCAGCCGCTTGAGGTATGGCCATGAAACGCGGCGAAGCCACGGAGCGCCGCGCCATGCAAGCAGCGTCCGGCCACCCTCGCGGGGTGCGTATTTACGGGCGCATGCCCGACGGTCGCGCCTTCCTTCCTCTTCGCGCTCTGCTTTCGGCCTTGGGGCCTACTCGGTCTGGCAATAAGGGAATCCGGGGCGGGGGCGAACCCAGACGTTCGTCGCCGAGTTGTAGTTGGCATTGCCGTTGTTGTTGACATAGCACACGTTGGACGCGGAGCCCGACGCAACGGAACGCAGCCACCAATTGTACCGATAAACAAGGCGCGACCGCCGTCCATTATAGCGAACGCAGGCGCTCTAGCTCGGCCTCGGCCTCGGCTATGCGCTCCTCGGTGGACTTCTTGCCGGTGACGCGCACGTTCTTGCGCGCGCCCTTTAGCAGCTTGATCTCCTCCTCGACCATGGCCGCCAGCTCTTCGAAGCGGTTGGCGTTCACGGGCAGACCGATATCCATGAGGCACTGCATGTCCAGCATAAGCTGCTCGCAGTCCGCTATGGCCAGCGTCAGGTAGCGTTTCCTCTCCAGCGCGTTGAACGAGCTGTTGGGATAGAAGCAGTCGGCGCGGTTGACGTTGTACACGATGCTGCGCGCCGTCTCCACGGTCGGCACCGCGTTCAGCAGCCTGTAGGCCTTGGGCACTACTGAGGAGGACGCCATCAGCTTATTAACCTCCACGCGGATGGCGATGGCCTGTGTGAAGAACCTGTCTCTTATACACATCTCCGAGCCCACGAGACCGTACTAGATCTC
>URSP01000047.1:0-12848 GCA_900550515.1 uncultured Collinsella sp.
TAGATGAAGTCTTGGATAAACGGGGCGTAGCGGTCAAAGGCGTTCACGGGGCCTCCTCTCATATACGAACCTCTTAACGCGGTGGTCAGTGGCTTGCTGCATTACTGTCTCAACGTTCGCCCAGATAAAACCTACCAAAATAAACCTGTCCCTTTTTGGCAGGTTAGATGGTGAATTCGGCGAAGTTACGGTCGCCACCTGCGGTATCGGTGTCGCCTGTTGCGGTTGCTGGCGCCAGCGCGTCACCGCCGACGCTTTGTAGTAGCTCGGCAACGTTGGCATCGGGGTTCTGGCATAGGATGTCGAGCAGCTCGATAAAGTCGCGAATGACCTCGCGAGGCGTCAGGTGCGTATCGGCTCCCACGCGGCCAAACTCAATCTTGAGGAAGTCCACCAAGTCGTTCTCGGTAAGCGTGGGCGTCCAGCCAAAGTAGCCGGCGTGAATTTGCATGAGTTTTTCGATCAGCACCAGTAGCTCCTCGTAGGTGAGCGGCTGCAAGCGGATGATGGGCGCGAGCATGTCCTTAAGGTCCTCGCGTGCAAAGCGACCCTGAGCGAGCCGGCTGCGCAGAGCCTCGTAGGAGAATACGCCGCGACGGCGGTCCTCGATGGAGGTCGGCGTGCCGCCCATGATCATGCCCAAGTACTGCGCCTTGCCCTGGAGCGTGTCGTTGTACATGGTGAGGATTTTCTCGTAGTTGTACTGGCGCGTGATGGCGTTGGGAATCTTGTACAGGTTTACGAGTTCGTCGATGAGCACCAGCATGCCCTTGTAGCCGCTGCAGACCAAAAAGCGTGCGATGAGTTTGACGTAGTCGTACCAGTCGTCATCGCTGATGATGGTCGAGGAGCCCAGCTCGGCGCGCGCCTCGCTCTTGGTTCGGTACTCGCCTCGGATCCACTTGGTCACGCGGCTCATGGTCTCCTCGTCGCCCTCGGAAACGGCCGCGCGATAGCGACGGAGCATGCGGGCAAAGTCGAAGCCGTGGACCATTTCCTCGAGCGGAGCGAGTTGGGCATTGATAGCCGACTCATCGGCGTCCGCGCACGAGGCGACCCAGCGATCCAGGATAAGGTTGAGCGCGCCGCCTTCGGGGCGCGTCTTGGTCGATATATTGCGGATGAGCTCACGGTAGGTGGCAAGGCCCTGTCCCTGGCCGCCCTGCAGGCGGCGCTCAGGGGATAGGTCGGCATCGGCGACGACGAATCCCTCACCCATGGCGTGCGTGCGGATGGTCTGGAGCAAAAAGCTCTTGCCGGCGCCGTAACGACCGACCAGAAAGCGGAAGCTCGCGCCACCGTCGGCGATGAGACTCAGATCGGTGAGCAGGGCGCGAATCTCGACCTCGCGTCCCACGGTGATATAGGGAAGGCCGATGCGCGGGACCACGCCGCCCTTGAGCGAGTTTAGGATAACGGCAGCGACGCGTTTGGGTACGCGGGGCGCTGCGGATGTGGTATCACTCATGGTCTAGGTATCCTCTCACGTCTGCTTCGTAATCCTCGATAATCTGCGGCCCTGCCGCGCTAAATTCAATTACGGTGTCGCCCACCAGGTCGAAGAGCGCCTCGTTGATGGTATCGACGAGCATGTCCTCGCTCTGCCCCGATTGCGCTACCGCCGATTCCGCCTGTACTGCGTTGTGCTCGAGCAGCGCGCGGAGATAGGCGTCTGCGGCGGGCGCGAGTTCGTTCGTTGCGTCAGCGGGCGCAGCGGCTGCGAACGTTGACGTTGACGCGAGAAGCGGTGCCACGACACCAAACTGTTCGGTGGATATGGTTGGCTCGTCGGCCTCGTCCTGCCGAATGGGTGCCGCGACCGCCTCGACAATCGCGTCGGCTACGGGCTCGGCTTCCGGTTGCCCTGAGTCCGCCGCCTCGGCTTCCACAGGTGCGCCGTCCTCGCGCTCTTCATCGATCAAAAGCGCTTCACGCGTTTGCGCGGCGGCGCTTCGAATGTGCCCCAGCTGACTCAGATCGATATCGATCTTGACGGGCTGGTGTGCGGCGTCCCATGAAAGCCATGCCACAATCTCGTCATCGATAATCTTGGCCAGATATTTGGGGACCTTTTCTTCCTTAAGGGGATGGGCGGGGTCCAGCGCCAGGCGCAGGCGTTGGTCGCAGGCGCGCATCATTTCACCGAGCTTGCTGCTCTTTTGCCTGCTGCCATGGATACGCATGCATTCCCAAAAGCCGTTTTGGCAACGGTAGATATGGATAGGATCCAGGCGGTATTCGCAGTCCTCGTGGCGCTCGGGCGCAAAGAATACGGCCGAGGCAAACATGGTGTAGGGCATGGCCGTCTCCTCCCCAAATAAACTCGCCACGATGCCGGTCTTTCGGTGCGTGTCATAGTAGCGCGCCATGCGGACATACACGGCGCATGCCACGTGGCGCAGATCGCGGTGGTGGCTGCGGTCGAGCCGCGAGTTACTTAGGTTGTACGTGGAGAGGGCGTTGATGGCGGCCATGAGTCGCTCCTCGCGCACCTCATCGGGCGGAAGGGGGAGCGTGGGCTCGGAGGTTTTGCGACGCTTGGGGGTCTGGCCGGACGGCGCCGGTGCTGGTACAAGGTCTCGTGCCGCGCGCCGCAGCTCGATAAGGGCGTTATCGAACATGACGGTTTTAGAATCACGAAGCAGCTTGGGGTCAAGCCCGTGGAACACGGCGTAGTCCTGCAACCACACGCGTGCAAACCGGTCGATGTCGGGCTCGAAGGCGCGGTAGGCATCCCAAAAGGCCTTGATCTTGTTAAAACCATCGAGCGGGTCATCTACGCCAATGCCGCAAATCAGCTCATAGAGATACAGAAAGGCGAAGGACGTAGACGTTTCCTCGACGGTTCCGCGGCGCACTTGGGCACGCCAGGTAAAGTAGCCGCGCAACTGCCGGTCGCTCATGGCGTTGTAGGTGGGAAAGTACGACTTAAAGGTGCCGTTGTAGGGGCAGTCGTCCTCAAAGTCGGCCATCAGCAGGCCTTGGCGGTAGAAAAGCTCGGCTTCCGAAAGCCAACGGCCCGCGCCGCCCTTGGGGTCTTCTTGCCAACGCGATATCTCACGCATCTTGCGGTACTGGTCGGGGAGGAAGTTCTGCATCTGTCGGCCGGTCTTGAGAATCGGCTCGTCTGCGTAGACCTCATGTGAGAAGCGAGCGGACTGATGGGTCCGGGCCTCGGCCATAATGCGCTCGATGAGCATCTTGATGTCCTGGTCGGCCACCGCTTCTCCTCTCCTAACGCAGCTTCGGTGACCTCATATCATAGCACAGCATCAAACAGATGTTCGAGATACTGCTGCGTTGATAGATTTAGAACAGGAGGGCGTAGATGACGGCGATGACGACGGAGGGAAGCATATTGGCCGTGCGGAAGGTCTGAGGACGGATGAGGTTGACGCCGACGCAGAAGATGAGCATGGAGCCTACGAGCGAAAGGCTGTTGAGGGCTGCTGTGGTCATGATGGGGGAGAGCGCGCCGGCAAACAGCGTAATCGTCCCCTGGAACACGGCGACGGGCAGGGCGGAGAAAATACAGCCGCGTCCAAGCGAGGCCGTCATGGTGCAGACGATGATGCAGTCCAGCGCGCCCTTGAGGGCAAGCGTGGACCAGTCGCCGAGCAGGCCGTCCTGGATCGATCCCACAATGGCCATGGCGCCGATACACACGGTGAGTGAAGTCGAGACAAAAGCGTTGGTGAACTCGTTATCGCCCTCGCTGCCGGTTTTGCGCTTGAGCCATTCGCCAAGGTTCTCGATGGCGGCTTCCAAGTTGACGGCCTCGCCGATGAGCGAGCCGAGGGCGAACGAGACAATGAGCATGGTGGTACCAGTGGTCGCCAGCGCCTTCCCATCGATAAGGAGCATCTTTTGCATGGTGCCGCCAAGGCCGATAAACAGGACGCACAGCCCCGATGCTTTCATGAGCGTGTCTTGAATGCGCGGTGTAATGAAGCGGCCGCCCGCTAATCCCAAAAGACCGCCCGCAACTAAAAGCACAACGTTGATGATTGTTCCCAAGCCCGGCATGAGCCCTCCTGTATTGATGCCAACGTGGCAATCGTAGCAGAACGAAATGCGAGGCACATCGCGACTCATCTAATACGTTATATAAGTGGTATTAGGAATGGTGCGCAGCATTTAAGCCTCAGGTGGTTGTCGGGACATAGGGATAGTAGTCAAAGCGCAACGTCATAAGCCGCTGTGGGGATTCAATAGCCGCGGCGATGATATTGGCATCGCGGGCACGATCAAACCCTTCGAGTTCGATCTGATACGAGACGTCTTGCATAATGTCCAGACGTCGCCAGGCTAGGAGTGTGTCGCCATCGAATTCCAAGGTCTTGCCTCCGTCTGGGGCAACGGCGTATAGACGCAGTTTAGCGGTGGTTACAGGGTCGACAACCGTGACCTTTTTAATTTCGTTTCGAGTATTCTTGGCGCCCAACAAGGTGAGCAGTGTTGGGGCCACGACCTCGCCCGATGGCAAAAAGACGACTTCGATGGATTCAGGAAATGCGATGATAGCCGACTTGCGGACGGGCTGATTGGCGGCGGCAACTTCGATGTTCGCAGCGTCGATGACCTCTGTGTGGTCGAGCGCGGCAAGCACGCAGCAGTTACCTTCATCGATCTCTTGAGGATCAGCAAGCCCCAGACTGTCCGCGAGCTCGGGATCGTTTGGATCGGCAGCGGGCTCATTCGGCGCTTCGAAAGAAGCTGGGACGCTGTTTGTCGGCGACGGCGTGTCGCCCGCACCTGCTTCTTTGTCCGCGCTCTCTTCTTGTATGGTTGCGTTGATGGGTTCGTCGTTTGGGGGGAGCGTCTTGGCGTCAAACGCGGAGGGGAGAATTCCGATGGCTCCGGATCCGTTCCACTCCATTTCGAGAAGCGCCGGGTCGGCAAGAATGCGTTGCCTGCTTTGCGCGTGGGCATCGATTTCAATAGGGCCTGCCTCTATCCCTCGTGTAAGGCTGAGTGATCCGGCTGGCTTCTCGAAATGAGCGTCTGTGTCTTTGGTGCTGACGGCGTAGAACAGCAGGGACGCTTCTCCCGCCGCGATGGCATCGGTGCCGGCTTTGGTCAGCCGCAACGATGCCGTGAATGAGAGGGTGGGCTGCGCATCATCTGCATTCGCGGCGGCGCAGCCCAGACATATACCGCCTCCTTTCTCAAAAAACGTACCGTCGAAGGCGACCTTCGCTCCGTTCGCCGAGTCATCGACCGAAGCGATGTCGATGCGCAGCTCTAAATTGCATGGATCGCCATCCGCATCGAGCACAACCGAGCGCCACGTGCAGACGGTGCACCCCGCCTGGGAGCCGTTTGCCTTGTTCGAACGCTTGATATCCACGACTATCGAGCCGTCCGTATCACGACGAAGGCATCCCGAGGTTGAGACCGCGGCCTGTGCGATCGAAAAACGCTCGCACGCAATGGTACTCGACGGATTTGGGGCGGAACTTAGGGCTGCTGGTAAGGAGTCTGCCATGACGGGAGTCGCCCAAGCGGCGACAGGCGTTCCGGTTGCGAGCGCGCCGCAGAGTGCGACGACGGGCAAAAGGTTCTTCGATGCCATGGGGTCTCCTTAGCTAATTTAGTGCGGCCTGTCCGTGTTTTGTTTCTGGCTGCGTTTGATGTGCAGACCGAGGCCGGCGGTTCCCGCGCCTGCTGCTGTGGCGCCTGCTGCCAAGAGCCAACGTCCATCGCCTGTCTGCGCCAACGGTTCTTCGCGGTCGCCGCGGTCGAGCTCCGAGAGGTCGACCGTCACTTGTGTGGCGGCCTGCGCCTGTTCTTGCTGGGCAAAGGCCATGGCTGGCCCAAACGCTAGGATGCTGACGGCGGCGGCCAGGGCGACGGCCTTATGCCGTGTGCGCACCGGGCTCGACCGTCCAGGTGATCGTTGCAACCTGATCGCCTTCGCCGGTTACGTGGAAGATGTCGCGCGTGACGCGGGCGACGTTTCCGCTTGTCTTGAGCTTAATTTTGTCCGTGCCGCCGGCAATGCCCTGGTAGCCCATGTCGAAGGCTGCATTCTTGGAAAGATCGAGGCCCGTCCCCTGCATTGCGGCGCTGGCGTTCTGGAGTGCGCCGTCGGGGCCGACCTTAAAGTCGATGGAGTTCTGCGCGGTTCCGGCCTTGGCGTCGGCAGCAATGGTCCAGGTGTTCATGGCGTCGATCTTCATGTTGGTGACATGGATGCCGTAGGCCGAATGATTGTCGATGGTGGTCGCGTCTTCTGAGGGGCCCTGAAGCGTGCCGTCGGCCTTGGCGACGAAGGGAATAACCGTCGGAACTTTGAACTCAACGTTGTCGATCTCGGTCCTGACCATTACTTTCGTGGTTCCAACGCGCCCGGCCGCCATAGCTGGCGTCGGGGCGGCGCCCATTGCGAGCGCGAGCGCGAGCCCTGCGCCCACGACGAGCGCTCTGGCTCCGTTCATGTTCCTGGTGATGTCCATGGTCGTTCCTTTCTATTCGCCGCGGGCCGTCCCCGCGATGATTGGACGAATGCTGGTGAATTGCGTGCGGTGCCGCGTCGGCCGGAAAAACTAGTTCTCGGCTTGCTCAACCCGTACCTTGACACGTGTCGGATTGCCGTGGCTGTCGAGGGTCTTGGCATCGAGTGCCTGGATCTCGATGTATGCCTCGCCTTCTTTGATGTCGCCGGCGGGGCACGTCTCGATTGTCTTGCCGGTCTCGACCACACCGGATTCGTACATGGTCTCGTCGTTTTGGATGACGCGGAATCGCTGGGGAAATTTATTGTCTTGGACGTTTTGCACGTTGACGCGCAGCTTGCCGTCCTCCTGCAGCTGAGCGACCGGCGCGACCGAAATCGTCATCATGTTGTCGCGGACGATAGCGTCGAGCTCATCTTGGATTTCCTGACGCGTTTTGCCCTCGGCCGTCGTAACCGAAGCGCCCGCCTCGGGTACGGGCTGCGACTGCCAAGCGTATAGTCCTACGGCGACAAGGGCACAGACGATGGCCAAGCAGGCAACGATGAGCTTCTTGCGACGACCCAGGCCTGCAAAGTGGGGTGGCTTCTTCGCGCTCATGCGGCATCCTTGGCGGTATAGATGCGCGCAAAGGTGGACGGGTTCGCTCCAAAGAGCATGTGAAGCATCAGGCGGCGTGAGTAGACAAGCTCGTCGAAGTCGGGAGGGAGCTCGATGTCGTGGATATGCGCGATGCGGTGGGCGAGCGCCGAGAACGACTCGGGGTCGCAGATCACATCGGTGGTAACGTGGTAGACCGTCGTATCGGGGAATGCCTCTTCGTCGAAAGGCAGGAGATGGGGATCGTCGTCGACTTCGATGGCGATGCCGTACTGGGGCCAGTAATATGCCATGGGAACCTCCCTGCTTCTGGGGCCAAAACTTCTGTCGGTTTTGGCTGTCGATGCCGACGGTATCAGCCACTACTTGACCAATTGCTGACCAAATGCTTGACGGATTGGTGTCTCCGCAGGTAAAAGGCGGCAAAAAATACTCCAACTTTTTTCGAGCGGCAATCGCGCGGTCAGTGACGGCGGAGCCATATGTGTTAAAAGCATCGTCTGCCGAGGAAATCCAGCCGCTCGCCGAATTGCACGAACGTAAAAATCGCCAATTATGGAGACGGTCTCGAACACGTCGACGAAACGATGCAGTAACATCTCCCTGCAAACACTGTAGTTAGCTAAAGGGGGAGTTCGCGTGTCTGCAACCATCAAACCCTTCACCGACGAGTTCGAAGAGTATGGTCGCGATGAGTCTCGCGCATCGGGCGAGGCCTCGAGCATCTCGTTTCCGACAACGGAAGACGAGGTCCGTGCCATTTTGGAAAAGCTCCATGCCGAGCGTGTCCCGGTAACGGTTCAGGGCGCCCGAACCGGCCTTGCCGCCGGTGCCGTGCCCCACGGCGGGCATATCCTCAATACTTCCCGTATGAATCGCTACTTGGGCCTTCGCCGCGATGAACAAGGTCGCTTTCTACTGCGCGTGGAGCCGGGTGTTGTGCTTTCTGAGCTGCGCAAGCAGCTGGGCAAGAAGGTGCTGCCGACTGCTGGTTGGGACCAGGCATCGCTTGAGGCCTACGAGGAGTTCCAAGAGGCCCCCGAGCAGTTCTTTCCCACCGATCCCACCGAGACGTCTGCCTGTCTGGGCGGCATGGCGGCATGTAACGCCTCCGGTGCCCGCAGCTACGCCTACGGCCCCATGCGCCCACATATCACGGGACTCCACGTCGCGCTGGCTGATGGCGATTTGCTTGAGCTTCAGCGCGGCGAGGCTTTTGCCCAGGGCCGCCACCTGTCGCTCGTGACGGCAGTGGGCCGTACGCTCGAGCTCGATCTTCCCGGCTATACCATGCCCAAGACAAAAAATGCCTCAGGCTATTTCGTTGCGGACGAAATGGACGCCATCGACCTCTTTATCGGTGCGTGCGGCACACTCGGCGTCATTACCGAGCTCGAGATCGCCCTGCAGGCGGCGCCTGCGGTCGTTTGGGGTGTGAGCTGCTTTTTCGATAGCGAAGACAAGGCCGTGTCCTTTACCGATTCCGTGCGTCCCGTCCTGTCCCATGCGGCTGCCATCGAGTACTTCGACGCTGGCGCCCTGGATATTCTACGTCGCCAGCGCGAGCAGTCGACGGCGTTTGCCTCGCTGCCGGCGCTCGACAAAGACGCCAAGGTCTGTGTCTACGTGGAGCTCGACTGCGATGACGAGGCCCAGGCGACCGAGGAACTGTACCACCTGGGATGGGTGCTCGAGTTTGCGGGTGGCCGCGACGATGCGACATGGGTCGCGCGCACCGAGGTTGATCGCGAGTGCCAGCGGTTCTTCCGCCATGCGGTCCCCGAGAGCGTCAATATGCTTATCGACGAGCGTCGCCGCACGGATCCCACCATCACCAAACTGGGTTCGGACATGTCGGTGCCCAATGCACGCCTTGCCGATGTCGTGGCCCTCTATCGCCGCACACTGGCCGAAAGCGGGCTTGAATCTGCTGCCTGGGGGCACATCGGTAACAACCATCTGCATGTGAACATCCTGCCGCGCGATGCGCAGGACTACCGTCGCGGTGGCGAGCTGTTTGCCCAGTGGGCTGCGGAGGTAACGGCTATGGGCGGCGCCGTCTCCGCCGAACACGGCGTCGGCAAGATCAAGGCTGGCTTCTTGGAGACGATGTACGGCCACGAGGCCATGGTCGAGTCGGCGCAGCTCAAGCTCCAGCTCGATCCTGCCGGCCAGCTGGGTCGCGGCAACCTGTTTGCGGAGAAGCTCTTGGATGAACTCGTCCAGAAAGGGGGCGCGTGAATATGAGTGATTTCCATATGGTGGTGTGCGTTAAGGCCGTGCCGGGCAGCACCGAGGTCAAGATGGACCCCAAGACCAATACCATCGTGCGTGATGGCAAGCAGGCGGTCATTAACCCGTTCGATGCGAGCGCTCTGGAATGCGCGCTGGCGCTGAAGGACGACTTTATCGGCTTTGGCATGGACGTGCGCGTGACGGTGGTGTCGATGGGCATCCCCGCGACCGAGTCGCTGCTGCGCGACTGCATCGCCCGCGGTGCCGACGACGCGCTGCTGCTGACCGATCGCGCCTTTGCAGGTGCCGATACCCTGGCAACCACCTATGCCCTCAAGTGCGGCATCGAGGCGCTCGACGAGGACTTCGACCTGCTCATCTGCGGCAAGATGGCGGTGGATGGCGATACGGCCCAGATTGGCCCCGAGCTTGCCGGTGCTTTTGAGATTCCCTGTGTGACCGACGTGAGCTGCGTGCAAAGCGCGGGCTTTACGACCTGTGGTTCACTGGCGCTTGTTCACGGCTGCGATGCCGGCGAGGAGACGGTGTGTCTTGAGATGCCGTGCGTGATGACGACTGCCAAGGAGATTGGCCAGTTGCGTATGCCGAGTATTGCCGGTATTCGCGCGGCGGAGGAGGCGGACGTGCGCGTGGTCAGTGCCGCCGACGTGAACGCCGACCCCGCGCGTTGCGGTCTTGCCGGGTCGCCGACACAGGTCGTGCGCTCGTTTGTGCCCGACCGTGACCAAACGTGCGAGACCGTTGAGGGGACGGCGTCCGAGCAGGCGGCAAAGCTTGCCAAGATTATCGAGGGGATGGCATAGATGGGCGGACTGATTATCGATAGCGAAGCCTGTATCGGCTGCGGTCGCTGCGTTCGCGCCTGTGCCTCGGGCGGCATCGTAGTGGAAGGCGAGCGACCCAGCCGATGCGCCCGCGTAACCGACGGCTGCATCCTATGCGGTGGGTGCGTCGACGCCTGCCCTGTCAACGCTATCTCGATCGAGCGTGACGAGGCCGCTGGTGCGGTTGACCTCGATGCGTATCGAGACATTTGGGTATTCGTGCAGACCGACGAGCACGATACGGTGACTCCCGTTGCCTATGAGCTTATGGGCAAGGGCCGCGAGCTTGCCGATGCGCGCGGCTGCCGTCTGGTGGCACTGGTCGGTATGGGTCCCGAGGGTTCTCTCGGCGACCTGGAGCATCTGGTTTGCGCGGGCGCCGACGAAGTCCTGGCCTGTCGCGACGAGCGCCTGCGCCAAAACGATGCGGAGGTCTACGCCCGCTTGATCTGCGATTTGGTAGCCGAATGCAAACCCGAGGCCATCCTATACGGTGCGACCGCCTTTGGCCGCGAACTGGCACCCGGCGTTGCCGTGCGCTTGCAGACGGGCCTTACGGCTGACTGCACCGTACTTTCGATGGATACGGAGACGGGACTGCTGCAACAGACGCGTCCGGCGTTTGGCGGCAACCTAATGGCCACCATCGTCTGCCCCAATCATCGTCCCCAGATGGCAACGGTTCGTCCCGGCATCTTTAAGGCGCCCGACTTTGACTACAACCGCTCTGGCACGATCACCCAGATATCGCTTGCGGATGATGCTAAGGCCCGTGTCGAGATCTCGATTCCCGCCGAGGAGTGGGGGCAGCAGGCTTCGATCGCCGATGCCGAGCGCCTGGTCGTGGTGGGTCGCGGCATTGGTTCCAAGAAAAACCTGCCACTGATGCGAAGGCTTGCCGAGGCCCTGGGAGCCGAGCTTGGTTGCACGCGACCTGTCGTGGAGGCCGGCTGGTTGGAGTATCGCCATCAGATTGGCCAGACCGGCGTATCGGTTTCGCCCAAGCTTCTCGTGAGTATCGGTGTTTCGGGCGCCATCCAGCATCTTGCCGGCATCGGTGGGGCGGAGTGCATTATCGCCATCAACGAGGACCCGGATGCCCCCATTTTTGGTGCTGCCCAGTACAAGGTTGTTGGGGATGCCGTCGAGGTCGTCGAGGAGCTGCTGGCCCAGCTTGAGCGCTAGGCGCGCGCCAGCCAGTCGCGCATCTCGTCCTTTAGGCGGCTCCAGGTTGCCTGCGTGGCGGGGTCGGTAAAGGGCCGCGTGATGCCAAAGGGCGCGTCGAGCAGGCGGTGGATATCACCCTGTTCGCGCGCCAGCGCACGGCTTGCCGGATAGACGAGCTCAAACATAAAGCAGATAAGCCCCACCAAGAAGTCGGCGGGCTCATCGCGCTCATCGCGTGCGACGCAGCGGTGCTCGTCAAAGGCGGCAAGTGTCGGCGACGAGAAACGGCTGCCGAGAAACGTCTTCTCGTCCACCTTGAGGATAGTGTCGACGGTGCTGTCGGCGATGGTGCGCATAATGTCGATCTTGTCACCATCGCGCACGATATCGCAGAAGCTTCGCGTGCGCACGTCGAGCTGCGCGGGTAGACGGAAATCGCTGTGATAGGCAATGCTCGCTCGGATGAGCTCATCTTCTGCCGGGTCATCGATAAAGTCGCGGATGCTCGTTACGGCGGGTGCATCGGCGGGATTCTCGCCAAAGAGGACCTCGATGCCCAGCGCCGCATGGCTCATGCTCTCGGCGTCCTTAAAGGTGTCCCAGCGTCGCAGCTGCTCGAAGCGGCCCATATCGTGTAGCAGGCCGCAAAGCCATGCCAGGTCAATATCTTCTGACGACCAGCCCTGCTCGCGCGCTACGGCATCGCATGCCTCGGCCACGTGGTACGTATGCTCGATTTTGAGCGCGATGCGTGGGTTGGTGGCGTCGTAGGCATCGGTGTAGCTTTTGAAGGCCGCGCGCGCCCGGTCTCGATCGATAGCTGTCATAATGACTTCCTAAAAAGTTGTGTCTTTCGATCCGGTGGCAATTGTAGGTGAACTCGGTTGCTGTCGGATGATGATTCTGCCGTGTCGCTACATGCGGTTCGGAGACCTTGTCAGGATGAGAAGCGTATGGTGCTCAAAATCGTTAGAACCGTCTGGCCGGTGATGCTTACCTATGTTGCAATAGGCGCGCCGTGCGGAATGATCATGGGGCAGACGGGAATGGAGCCCTGGATGGTCTTTGCCCTGAGCAGCACGTTTGTGACGGGCAGCGGCCAGTTTATGATCTGCAATCTTTGGCTGGCGGGTGTACCGGCGCCTTCGATTATCGCGAGCGTTGCCGCCATCTCCTCGCGTTTTGCGCTTTACTCGGCATCGATCGCGCCGCATCTGACGGGTGCCTCGAAGCGTCAGACGCTGGCTGTTGCCGCGACACTTACCGAGGAGGCATATGGCATCTCGCTTGCCAAGTTGGTTGAAGGGGAGGATTGGGGCCCGCGCGAGTCCTTTGTGCTCAACGTGATCCTCATCGCAACATGGGGCGTTTCGTGTACGATGGGCGCCATCGTCGGCGCCGTTGTCGATGTTCCCACCGCCATTGCAGCTTTTGTCTGCACCTCGCTCTTTATCTGCCTGCTCTTTTCGCAGCGGCTGTCGCGCGGCAACGTTGTCGCGGCGGTTTCGGGCGCGGTGTCCGTCGCCGTATGCAAGTTCTTGGG
>URSP01000048.1:0-12503 GCA_900550515.1 uncultured Collinsella sp.
CATTCCGTCTGCATAGGCTATATTCGAGGGGTACGTTCGCGTACCCCTCTTTTTTCAAGACTTTAGTCTGCTGGCCGCGCAGCGGCCAGCTTTAAACCACCCGCTACGCGGGTGGAGACAAACGGCTTTACAAAGCCACCCCTCCGACCGATATTGACGATTGTTCAGGCCGTCAAGAATTCGAGTCGAAGGGGTGGTCGCCATGGCCCAGAAGGCCTACAGCCTTTCCCACACGAAGTGGATGTGCAAGTACCACATCGTGTTCACGCCGAAGTATAGGCGCAAAGTGATGTACAACCAAATCAGGAGCGACATAGGGGAGATCCTCAGGAAGCTGTGCGAGTACAAGGGGATCGAGATAATCGAGGGGCACCTGATGCCCGACCACGTGCACGTGCTGCTGGCGATCCCGCCGAAGTACAGCGTCGCGAGCGTCATGGGCTACCTGAAGGGGAAGAGCTCGCTGATGATATTCGACAGGCACGCCAACCTCAAGTACAAGTTCGGCAACAGGAAGTTCTGGGCGGAGGGCTACTACGTGTCCACCGTCGGCCTGAACGAGGCGACGATCGCCAAGTACATCAGGGAGCAGGAGTCCCACGACATCGCGCTGGACAAGCTGAGCGTGAAGGAGTACGAGGACCCCTTCAAGAGGGGGTGATGCCGCCGGTTCGACCGGCGCGCCACGGGTCAAGATGCACTAGGCCTGGACGAAGTCCGGGCCCGCGCCTTTAGACGCGAGCCCGGGGCCCGTGGGTTATACCCTAAGAGCAAACCACCCTTTTTAAGGGTGGTTCTGATTTGTCGCGATACCGTTACTTGTTTGTTGGGAGCGCCCATGACTGCGCCGTCTGATTTCAATTCGACCCCCGAGCTTGACGCCACGCTCGTATTTCGTGTGGCCTATGATGGTTCATCGTATAGCGGATTTGCCGAGCAGCCGGGACAGACGACGGTTGCGGGTGAGCTACGTCGAGCCATCGAGACGCTGCTTCGCCGCCCGATCGATTTGACGTGCGCGGGGCGTACCGATGCCGGCGTTCATGCCGTGGCTCAGTACATCAGCGTGCCCGTAACGGACGCTGAGCTCGCGTGTACGCGCCGTAGGTGGCTGCGGGCCATGGATGCCCTGCTGCCCAAAGATATCGCCATCAACGAGGTCTACAAGGCTCGTAAGGGCTTTTCTGCGCGCTTTGACGCGCGCTCTCGCACTTACACCTATCGCATTGCCGATCGTGATGCGCGGCCCGTGCTGTCACGCGGTGCTGTGTGGTGGCATCGCTATCCCCTCGACGTCGATGCGATGGCGGCCGCCTGCCCTGCGCTTTTGGGCGAGCAGGACTTTAAAAGCTTTTGCAAGGTTGCCTCTGCCGTGGGCAAACCTACGCACCGCTGCGTAATGCGCGCCGAGTTTGGCCATGAGGTTGCGTTTGGCGAGGACATCCTGACGTTTAACATCGAGGGCAATGCGTTTCTGCATTCGATGGTCCGTACGATCGTTGGCACGCTTGTCGAGATTGGCATGCATCGCCGTGAACCCGAGTGGATGCACGAGGTCATCGATGCTTGCGACCGTACCGCTGCAGGCCCCACGGCTCCTGCCTGCGGCCTTACGTTTATGGGCGTGGATTACGATCCCGCCGAGCTCGTCGTGCTCGACTAGGGGAGGGCTCGACGCGTCGTGCGTCGACACCCGTCATCTGTGGGCTGCGCGTGTTCAACATCTGTTCTTGGCGTGCAATACAACCGGTGTCTCATTGCTTTTATTGCTGGGGTGTACCATGAACCATGGTTTGATTCATTGCTGTCGAGAGGATGGATAACTTGGTTCGACGTGGCTCGCATCCGCGACTTTCGGTGATCCTTGTAGTAGAAGGTTCGCCCAGCTATGCGATGCGTGCGCTCGAGAGTATCCAGAACCAAGACCTCTATGATTTGCAGATTGTCGTTGTCTGCCGCGATGCTGCGCCCGGTGTGCGCCATTCGCTTCAAGTTGCTGCCGACAGGGACATCCATATTGATTTGATTGACGTCGAGGACGCGAAGCGCGGCGCTTGTCTTCGTGCCGGTTTTGATGCCTCGCGCGGCTCTCAAATCATCGCCATGAACGCCGATGAGTGGTTTGCTCCGCAGGCCCTTTCCAAGATGGTCGATATCGCGTGCGATACTGCGGCAGACATTGTGCTCCCCTCGGTGTCGCTCGATCGATACGATGCGCATCGCGAGCGTCATTCGCGCGTCTTGGATGCTGCCCCTATTGCCATAGAAGACGAGTCTTCTATGGTGACTGGGCTGCCCCAGTTGATTTTGGGCGGCCTAGTCGCTCAGACCGCTGGCGTGATGTATAGCCGTCCGCTGTTTGAGGCATGCCTGTCGCGCGGCAAGGCGTACCGTACGGTTGAGTTTATGGCTTATGCGCTCTCGCAGGCACGATTCGTGTCCGGCTGCGGCGACGCTTGTTTCCACGCGGTGGCACCTAAGCTTACAGATGCCTTTGATCCCACCATGTATGCCAGGATATCCGATGACACTCGAGCGCTCGACGAGCTTGCGGACTCACTCTCGGAAGCAGATAGCGGTGGTCGGCTCAAGCTGGCAAGCCAAAAGTTCTACTTTGCCGGACTGGTCGCCTGCATCGAGAATTTGTGTCTAAGCCCGCATGGGGTGTCGTCAATTGAGCGTTCCGCCCGCATGCGTGATATGCTCGAGGCGCCTCGAACCCGTCAGATGGTCGCCGCGCTCAAGGACAACCATCGGGGACTCGGTCTGTTGTTTGGGCCGATCGCCAGCGCCAAGCCCGCGCGCTGCGTGATGTGTACGCATCTGGCAGCTTTTCTTAACCGGACGGGCGCAAAAACCGCCTAAACGGGCTCATTTCGAAACAAATTTGCATAGAATTGTTTCGAAATGCGTTCTTATACACAAAAGCCTTCAAATAGCGTTAAACTATTCAATCACTGATTGATTGTCTCCGCCATCTTTTGGAGAGAGGGTTTGTATGGCTAAAAAACGCAATGGGCGCCAGGATGCCATTAGAGATATTGTGCGCAATAAGGACGTCCGCACGCAGCGCGTGCTGGTCGATGAGCTCCGCGCTATGGGCTTTGATTGCACGCAGGCGACTGTCTCTCGCGATATTGCCGATATGGGGCTGCGTAAGCTCCCTGAGGGCATCTATGTTCTGGCAGAGGACCTGCACCTGCAGCGTATGGTTTCCGAGCTCGTAACGGGCGTTCTGCGCACCGATAATCTGGTTATGATCAAGGCTCAGCCTGGCACGGCTTCCGGCATCGCCGCCGCTGTTGATGCGGCAGAGCTGCCCGATGTGCTTGGCTCGCTTGCCGGCAACGATACGATTTTGGTTATTGCCCAGACGGCCGAGGACGGCGAGCGTCTTGAGGCGCTGATCAATAAGCTGAGCAATTCTCGCAAGTAGGCGTGCGGGCCGTGCGCTCGGCACTGCGCGCGCTGACATAGTGGCTTGTAAGGGGTATCGACGTTGGTCGGTACCCCCTTTTTTGTCTGCCGGTATAAAGACCGCCCATCAGGTCGCTTTAAACTAAAAAGGCCCCGAGCAGTTTAATAAGCTGCTCGGGGGCCTTGTTGCTTATGGCCGGATGATTTCTAGCCGACCGTATCGTCAGGCGTGGGTGAGGGATCGGGAGTGGGCGTAGGCGTAGGCGTCGGCGTGCCGCCATCGCCGCCGGTCGAACCACCAGTGGAGCCACCCGTCGAGCCACCGGTCGTACCGGTGCCGCCGGTGGTGTCGCCGCCCGTGGTCTCGGTGGTCGTGGTCGTCGTGGTGGTCGTCGTGGTTTCCTCTTCGTCCTCGTCCTTGTCCTTGTCGTCGTTCTCCGTCTTCTTGGTGTTGTTGGTGCCGTAGAACTTCCAGACGCTGTTGTTCTTGTAGGTGGGAGCCGTTCCGGTCGCAAACTCCTCGCGCTCGGTACCGGTCAGAACGGTGTTCATAAACCGCTTAAAGACAGGCAGGTTGGTGCTGTCGCCCAGCAGGTCTGTGCCGTATTTTTGGATGGGAATCTCGCCCGCGGAATAGCCGGTCCACAGGGCGCACGCCAGCTGCGGGGTATAGCCGCAGAACCACAGGTTGGTGGTGTTGTCGGTGGTGCCCGTCTTGCCGGCATAGGGCTGGTTGACGCTCAGGGCACCGGCAGCACCCGTACCGCCGCCCTGCATGACGCCGGACAGAACATCGGTGACCGCGGCGGCCTCGCCCTCGGTAAGCACCTGTGAGGGATTGTCGGTATGCTGGTACAGCACCGAACCGGTACGAGAGTCAATCTCGGTGATGGCGATCGGCTGGCGATAGTAGCCGCCGTTGGCAAACGTCGCATAGGCGGCGGCCATCTCGAGCGGCGAGATCGAGCCGGTGCCGAGGGTCATGACGGGAACGTCCTCGATGTTGTCCTTGGCGGGATCGATGCCGAGCTTTTTGACGAGCGAGATGATCTTGCTGTTGCCGACGGCTTCCGCCACCTGGATGTAGCCGGTGTTGGAGGAGTATGCCGTTGCCTGCTTAAGCGTGATGTTGCCATAGCTATGGTTGGCGTAGTTTTGGACCTCGGTCGTGGTGCCCTTGGCCTTGAGCGGTGAGTTGCAGTTGAGGGTGACGTTGGGGTTCATGCCGTTTTGGATGGCAGTTGCCAGCGTAAAGGCCTTGAAGGTGGAGCCGACGGGACGCTTGGCCGTGGCATGGTTTACGTGGTTCTCGTCGGCGTTGTAGTCGTAGCCGCCCACCATGCACTTGATGTAGCCGGTCTTGGGGTCGACGACGACCATGCCCATGTCCAGACCGTCGAGTGAGAGCGTGTCGAGCTGCTCGCGGACGGCATTCTCTGCCACCTGCTGCATCGTGGGGTCGATGGTGGTCTTGACGGTCAGGCCACCCTTAAAGAGCACGTCGGTCGAGAACTCCTGCTCCAGCAGCTGCTTAACATAGGCGACAAAGTAGGGCTGCGAGTATACGTCTACGCCGCTGCCCGAAATCTCGGTCACGTTGAGGGTGATGGGCTCGGCCTGTGCGGCATCGTGCTCCTCCTGCGTGATGTGGCCCAGGCGCAACATGTTGTCGAGGACCTTGTTGCGACGGGACAGCGCCAGGTCGGGGTTGACCGTGGGGTCGTACTGCGAGGGCGAGTTGGGAAGGCCGATCAACAGCGCGGCCTCGCTGAGGGTGAGGTCGGCGGCGCTCTTGGATAGGTAGGTCTCGGCGGCGGCCTCGATACCGTAGGCGCCGTGGCCGTAATAGATGGTGTTGAGGTACATCATGAGGATCTCGTCTTTGGAGTACATGTCCTCCATCTTGACGGCGATGTAGGCCTCGCGCACCTTACGCTCGATGGTCGAGTCGAACTGCTCCTCCTGCAGGATGGTGTTGCGCACCAGCTGCTGGGTGATAGTCGAGGCGCCTTCGTGCCCGCCGCCGAGGGTTGCCACCGCAGCACGCGCGATACCCCACAGGTCGATACCGCCGTGCTCGTAGAAGCGTTCGTCCTCGACGTCAACGGTGCCCTGCAGCACGTAGGGGGAGACCTCGTCCTTGGTGATGGACTTGCGGTTTTGCGTGTAGAAGCTTGCGATCTTGTTGCCGTTGCAGTCGACGATCTCGGTGGGCTCGCTCACCAGATACGCGTTGGCGTCGGTGTAGTCGGGCAGATCGGACAGCCAGCGGTTGACGTTGCCGACCATGCCGATGCCAAATGCCACGCCCGCGATAAGCAAAAAGCCCAAAAACGAGAGCAGGATTATGGGCAGAGCATGCGTCTTTGAACGGCTGCGTCCCTGTCGTTGGCGAGGACCCATATATTGACCTCCAGGTATGTCGCGCCGGACGGTGGATGTGCCGTCGGGGCAGGATGGACATAAGTTATTACACGATAAACCAAACGGGGCGCGCGAGGCCTCGTGTATGCTGGAAGACGGCATTTTTCAGAGTGAATGCATACCTTGGTAAGGAGTTTGTCGATGGCGATTCGGACGATGGGGCCGAGCGGACAATACGAGACTGGATTGGATGCTGCCGGCACGGCGCTGCCCGAGCTGCTGGCGCCGGCGGGCGGGCTCGACCAGATGCTTGCGGCCATCGCCGCGGGTGCCGATGCCATCTATGCGGGGTTGGGCGGCTTTAACGCCCGTGTGAGTGCGCACGGTTTTACCGACGACGAGTTTGCGCGCGGCTGCGCCGTGGCGCATGCCCATGGCGTGCGTGTGTACGTGACGCTCAACGTGTTCGTGTTTGACGATGAGTTGTCCGACGCGGTGGCGTTGGGAGCTCATGCACTGGAGTTGGGCGCCGATGCTCTGATTGTCGCCGATGCCGGGTTGGCCTGCGCGCTGCGCGCGGCGATTCCCGGGGTCGAGATTCACCTGTCCACGCAGGCGGGCGCTCATAGCGAGAGCGCCGTGCGGCTTGCCGCCGATGAGCTTGGGGTCGAGCGCGTGACGACGGCACGCGAGCTGACGGTCGACGAGATTGCGGCGCTATGTGCCACGGGCGTGCCCATCGAGGTATTCTGCCACGGTGCGATTTGCATCGGCTATTCGGGGGCGTGCGAGTTCTCGGCCCTGCGGCGTGGGCGCTCGGCGATGCGCGGCGACTGCACGCAGCCGTGCCGTTTGGCGTACGACCTGGTGGACGAGGCTGGACAGAGCGTTGTCGCCGTCGAGGGAGATCACCTGCTGTGCCCGCGCGACTATCTCGGTATTGCGCATCTGCCCGAGCTTGTAGATGCCGGCGTGGCGTCGCTCAAGATCGAGGGGCGCATGAAGAACCCTGATTACGTATTCAACGTGGTGCGGGTGTGGCGCCGGGCACTCGATATGCTGTGCGACGGCGCGTGGGACCCCGGTGCCGTGGAAGAGCTCGAGCGCGAGCTGGGAAGGTCGTTTAACCGTGGGTTTACCGATGCGTACCTGCGAGGACGTTCGGGTGCCGAGCTTATGAGCTTTGAGCGTGCGATCAACCAAGGTGTGCGCGTGGGACGCCTGGTGGCCGTTGGTCACGAAGAGGTGACCGTTGAGCTCGATGCCGCCGTGGCGGCGGGTGACACGCTCGAGATTCGGTTCTATCCGGGTGCCGACGCGCGTCCCGATGTGCCCAAGCGCTGGCCGCAGGTGCCCTGCCCGGTGGATGCCGCAGCGGGGGAGCGCGTCGTCGTGCATTGCAAGCGTAAGGTTGACACGGGCTGCGAGGTGTACCTGATTCGCAGCGCCGGCGTGTTGGATCAGACGGCGGCGGTGTTGGAGCGCATGCGGGCCGAGGCGGATGCGATTGCGCCCGTTGCGCGTGCCGTTGAGGTGCTGCCCTTTGAGGGCGTTACGGTGGATGGCGGTGCGTCGACGGAGTTGGTGGAGTGCGCGGTTCCCGCTCGCATGGTTTTTGCTTGGCAGCTGATGGATGCCGACCCGCGCGGAGAACTCGATTTGTCCGACGCTGTTGTGGTGCTTGACGAGGTGTGCCGCACGGGTGACGCTGACTGGACCCGCTCACTGATGCAGCGTGCCGGGCGCGTTGTCTGCCGCAACCTGGGACAGGTGGTGATCGCTCGCGAGCTGGGCGTGACGTTTGACGTGGCGGCGCCGGTGTTCTGCGCGAATCGGGCCACGCTTACCTGGCTGCGCGGACTCGGTGCGGGGCGGGTGTACTTGCCGGCCGAGTTGCTCGGCAATGATGCGGAGCGTATTGCCGAACTGGCTGCTGAACCCGGCGTCTGGGGTCCGGTCGACGCCGACCGTCCCGAGCTTATGGTGTGCGAGCACTGCCTGCTGACCGCCGAGGGCGTCTGCGCTACCGATGCGACGGGACAGGTCCGTTGCCGCGACTGCTTGCGCCGTCGGCAGGTACGCTATCTGGTCGAGCGTGACGGTACACGTTTGCCAGTTGCCATTGACGCATGCGGCAGGACGAGGATTTTCCTGTCGTAGGTGCCGCGTCGCGTCAGTTTGTTATCATATGAGAGTTTATGGACTTCCAGCACCGCCGTATCCGGTGAGGGTGCTATAGCAAAAGGAGGATACCCAATGCTGTCTGTTGACGAGCAAATGCGTATCATCACCTCGGGCGCCGCGCAGATCGTTCCCGAGGCCGACCTTCGCAAGAAGCTTGAGAAGGGCGAGCCCCTCAACATCAAGCTCGGCGTCGACCCCACCAGCCCCGACCTGCACCTGGGCCATGCCGTGCCGCTGCGCAAGATGCGCCAGTTCCAGGACCTGGGCCACAACGTCACCCTCATCATCGGCAACGGCACCGCGCTGATCGGCGATCCCTCGGGCAAGAACTCCACGCGTCCGCAGCTTTCGCAGGAGCAGATCGAGGCCAACGCCGAGACCTACGTGAGCCAGGCCATGAAGATCCTGGACCCCGAGAAGACCACCATCGTGCACAACGGCGATTGGATCCTTTCGATGGATCTGGCCGGCCTGCTGCAGGTGTGCTCCAAGTTCACCGTTGCCCGCATTCTTGAGCGCGACGACTTTACCAAGCGCTACCAGTCTCAGACGCCGATCGCCCTGCATGAGTTCCTGTATCCCGTGATGCAGGCTTTCGACTCTGTGCAGATCAAGGCCGACGTGGAGATGGGCGGCACCGATCAGCTCTTCAACCTGCTCGCCGGCCGCGAGCTCATGGAGAAGATGGGTATGGAGCCGCAGATTGCGCTCACCATGCCGCTGCTCGAGGGCACCGACGGCGTGCGCAAGATGTCCAAGTCCTATGGTAACTACATCGGCCTGACCGACGCTCCCAAGGACATGTTCGGCAAGACCATGTCCATCCCCGACGAGATGATCGGCAAGTACTATCGTCTGGCCAGCTCGCTCACCCCTGCCGAGGTCGACAAGATCGACGCCGCCCTGGCCGATGGCTCCGCCGACCCCTACGAGCTCAAGCGCGCTCTGGGCCGCGACCTGTGCGACACCTACCACGGTGCCGGCGCCGGCGACGAGGCTCAGGCCGAGTTCGACCGCGTGTTCAAGGAGGGCCAGCTCGCCGACTTCCCCGAGAAGCATGCCGAGCTGACTGTCAATGACGAGGGCCAGATTTACCTCGCCGGTCTGCTCAAGGACCTGGGTCTTTCGGCCAGCGCCGGCCAGGCCCGCCGCGATATCGACGGCGGCGGCGTCAAAATCAACGGCAAGGCCGTGGCTCCCAAGAGCTACAACATCGATCCGAGCGCCCTCAAGCTGGGCGATACCCTCTCCGTGGGCAAGCGCAAGGGCTTCAAGTTGGTCTAACGAGCGAGTTGACCTCACAAGTGCAACAAGGCCGCAGCCGGGAATTCCGACTGCGGCCTTTTAGTTACGCGGTTTTACCAAACCGCGTAACCGGTCGACGCTGCAAACCCGCCAGCGCGGCAATCTGCCTTTCAACTTCGGCGGCATGACCAGAAGGTCAATGCCGCCTCGTTTCAAGGCACCTTGCTCGCTCTGGCGGGTTTTCGCTGACTTTGCCAAGGCATCGGCGCCGCCGTTGTTGGTACTTGGGGACGTTCCTTATGTGCCGGCACCTGGGGACACTCCTTGTAGTCTTTGGGGAGTGGTTACTTGCTCGCGAACAGCCAGACTAGGATGATCACCAGGATTGCAGCGACGATGCAGACGATGGCGCCGGTGAATTTGATGCGTGAGTCGCGGGTACGCTCGCGCACCGCGTCCTCGGTGGCCTCGAGCTGGGCGACTTCTCGCTCGGTCTCGGCGTGTTCGGCTTTGTCTCGGGCCAAGGATCCTGCAAGCGACTCAGTGATCTCTGGGTGGTCGTGCACCTCGGTCGCCTGTTCGATGATCGACTGCGCATGTGCGGCATCTGCTTGGGCGTTGGCGATGCTCTGCTCCTGGTCGCGGCGTGCCTTGTCCTCGGCAGTGATCTTCTCGCGCAGTTCGCGCTGACGAGTCGCGGCGGCTGTCTTCGCCGTCTGCAGCTCGTCGCGCGCGGCATCGGCTTCGGTCGTCACGACTTGGTGCGCGCGTTTTGCGTCGGGGATAGGGGCTTGAGCCTGCTCGACGGCCTGCTCGGCTGCGGCAAGCGAGTGCTCAAGGTCGGCGGTGATGCGCGGGACATCTTCCTCGGCTTTACGCAGGGCATCTGCCGTGTCAGAGATCTGCATCGAGAGCTCGCTGGTGCGCACCGTATAGTTGGCGGGATTTGCCGAGGGATTGCGTTGCAGCTCGGCATACTCATGACGCAGCGTCTCGAGCTGGGCGCGTGTGGCGTCGACGGTTTGTTGTGCGGCCGCAATGCCGGCGTCTCGCTCGGCCTTCACCTTGTCGCGGATGCGCTTGGAATCCTCAAGACGCCGAACGAGGCGGTTGCCGGTTTCGCGCGAGCTCGCCTCGCGGGCCTCCACGGCGTCGAGCGCGGCCTTCAGGCGGAGCTCAGTCGCGTCATCCTCTGTCTTCATTTGTTCGAACTGACCCTTGAGCTCTGTCGCTTTGGCGGCGTGGGCATCACGGTCAATCTCGGCGGCCGCTGCAGTCTTTTGGGCCGTGGCAATCGCCTGGCGCTGGTCGGCGACGATCTGGTCGTAGCGGCCTGCGATATCCTGGCGCGTCTCGAGTTCCTCGGCCTGATCGGCAATGCGCTGCTCAAGTTCGGCCAGGTGGGCGCGGGCATCGGCAAGTGCCTTTTTCGCGGCATTCATCTCGCGCATGGCCGAGGCGCCCTGGGCGATAAAGGTGCCCACGGCGTTCGCGGTGTTCGAGACAGCGGTCCCCAGATCGCGGCTTGCGGCGGGGGAGTGCGGGGCGGTCGGGCGAGCGGTGCCGGCAGCGTCCACATCGGCAGCCTGCGGCGCGGCGATATTGCCGGTACCGCCCTCGACCACAGAAAAGCCTGCTGCGTGCGGATCGACCGCATCGGCGCCAATCGTGGGGTGCTCGAGCTGCAGAAACGAGGGCATGGTGCTGCCCTGGTCGGCGACCGGAGTCTCGCCGGGCACGAAGGTCGAGGCCGCCTCGGCGGCCTCCTCTTCCTCGGTATCAATATCGGCATCGGCGACGGCGTCTTTCATCGCTTTGACGGCATCCATCATGGAGTCCATGACGGCATCGAGCTCTTCTTCCGAAGACACCTCGATGGGGCCTGCTGCTTGCGGAGCAGGGTCCTGTACAGGGGCGTCGTCCTGAGCGGGCGCATCGTCATTTTGCTCGTCGGCGTTTTCTGCGGCAGGGGTTTCCGCCGTAGCGCTTTCGTCCAAGATGGGGTCGTCGATGTCGATACCATCGCAGGTCACAGCGTCAGTATCTGCGGTGACGTCTGCGGGATCATCAATATGCTGTTGAGTCTGGGGGTCCAGCTCGTCTGTCATAGGCATGTGCTCCTCATCGTTGTTTGTCACCCTATGATAAAGTCTCGCGCCGACATCCCACGCGCTGCAGCAAAGTTTCAAAACGTGTTCGATGGCTCGATCTGATAACAATAACTCGGCCGCTTTATCCAGTTTGTACTTGACAATCCCTTCGCCGAACGACGTGGTGCCGTTCGCCTACCGCGGTCTTTTATTTTCGCTTGAACACGCTAAAGTTGCATCTCAGCTTTTGGCGCTTGAAGTTGGATACGCGCAGTCGGCGGGCGTGCCCGTCGCGATTTGAAAGGACTTTGTATGGGACTTTTCACTGGTAAGACCGTGATCGTCACCGGCGGCGGCAAGGCCACGCTTAAGGACGGTTCCGCTGGCTCCATCGGCTACGGCATCGATATCGCATTTGCCAAGGAGGGCGCGAACCTCGTCATCACCGGCCGCAACGTTGCCAAGCTCGAGGCCGCCAAGGAATCCCTCGAGGCCGAGTACGGCGTCAAGGTTCTGCCTGTTCAGGCCGATGTCTCGGCTGGTCAGGACAACGAAGCCGTCGTCCAGAACGTCATCGACAAGGCCATTGAGGAATTCGGCCGCATCGACGCCGTCGTCAACAATGCTCAGGCCAGCGCCTCGGGCGTGACCATCGCCGATCACACCATGGACCAGTTTAACCTGGCCATTTATTCCGGTCTGTATGCCACCTATCTGTATATGCAGAAGGCCTATCCGCACCTGAAGGAGACCAAGGGCTCCGTGGTCAACTTTGCCTCGGGCGCCGGCCTGTTTGGCAACTACGGCCAGTGCAGCTATGCCGCTGCCAAGGAGGGCATCCGCGGTCTGACTCGCGTTGCCGCCAACGAGTGGGGCAAGGACGGCATCAACGTCAATATCGTTTGTCCGCTTGCTTGGACCGCTGCGCTCGAGAACTTCCAGGATGCCTATCCCGAGGCGTTCAAGGCCAATGTCCACATGCCGCCGGCAGGCCACTACGGCGACGTCGAGAAGGAAATCGGCCGCGTTGTCGTTCAGCTCTGCGGTCCCGACTTTAAGTACATGAACGGCGAGACTGTCACCCTCGAGGGTGGCATGGGCCAGCGGCCTTAGGGGTTACGCGGTTTTACCAAACCGCGTAACCGGTCGACGCTGCAAACCCGCCAGAGCGGCAATCTGCCTTTCAACTTCGGCGGCATGACC
>URSP01000049.1:0-12352 GCA_900550515.1 uncultured Collinsella sp.
TCTCGGCGGGTGCCGGCTCGGGCAAGACCTTTACCCTCACGCGCCGCATCGTCTATGCGCTCTCGCCCGAATCCGGTCCGTTTGTCGAGCATCTGGACCAGGTGCTCGCCATTACCTTTACCAAAGACGCCGCGGCCGAGATTCGCGACCGCGTGCGCCGTGCGCTTATCGAAGAGGGCATGGACGAGGAGGCCCTGACGGTCGACGACGCTTGGATCTCGACCATCCACGGCATGTGCTCGCGTATCCTGCGCGCGCACGCGCTGGAGCTGGGCATCGATCCTGAGTTCACGGTGCTCACCGATACCGATGAGCTTATGGATCAGGCTGTCGAGCATGTGCTGGGGCGCGCGACGGCGCCCGATGCCGCGCCCGAGCTTGCCGCCTCGCTTAAGGCCCTCTACGCTTGGTATCCCATGGCGGGCGAGGGCGGGCCGTTTGGCGCCGGTACCACCATCAAAGGTCTGGTGCGCGACCTGTTGGAGCTATCGAGCCAGCTGCCGGGCGGCATGGACGATGTGTGCGTGGCGCGCGGCCAGGCCGACACCTTGGCGCTTGCCGATGCCTATCGTGCGGCGCTGGGCGCAAGCAAGGCCACGACCGAGAAAGCGCAGGCGGCACTCGACGCCATCGACGCGTTTGAGGCGAGCGGCAAAACCATGGAGGATGCGGCGCGACTCATGATGTCGTGCAGCATGCCGCGCGCGAGCAAGGCGTTTCCTAAGGAGCAGGTGGAGCTACTCAAGGCCGAGGCGGCTGATGCGTTTATCAATATCGTGCTTGCCTGCGGCGGTTCGGCGCTCGATGCGCTGGTGGGGCTCGCCCGTGCCGTAGAGGCGGAGTACCGTGCGCTCAAGGCCGGCCAGTCCGCGCTCGATAACAACGACCTGCTGCGCATGGCGTACGAGGCGCTGCGCGACTACCCGGCTATTCGAGCTGCCTATGAGGGCCGCTTTAAGATGGTCATGATCGACGAGTTCCAGGATACCGACCAGATGCAGGTCGATCTGATTCGCTATCTGACGGGTGCGGGCGAGCGCGCGCTGTGCACCGTGGGCGATGCACAGCAGTCGATCTACCGCTTCCGAGGCGCCGAGGTCGAGGTGTTCCGTCGCCAAGAGCGCAAGGTGGGCTCCTCTGCTGCGCCCGAGGCGACTGCCGTGGCCGACGCCCCTGCTGGCGAGCTCGTTAAACTCGTGCGCAACTTCCGCAGTCATGACGAGGTGCTGCGTTACGTAGCGCGCGTCTTCGACGGCGATACCGGTGGTTTGATGCAGGGGTTCTTGGATCTTGAGCCGAGTGACGATCGCGAGGACAAGCTCAAGGCAAAGGCTTCGCGCCGCCAGGCGCTGCTCGTTGCCGGCGGCAGCACCCAGGAACGAACGCAGGCGAAAGCCCGTGCGATTGCGGAGCGGTTCCAAGCGCTCGTTAAAGCGGGCCAGCCCCAGGGCAGCATGGTGTTGTTGCTGGGCCGTATGACTAATGCCGACGTCTACGCGCAGGCTTTCCGCGACCAGGGACTCGACTGCGTTATCGCGGGAGGTTCAGTCTTTGCCCAGGCTGCCGAGGTCCAAACGGTGCGTGCCCTGGTGTGCGCGCTTGCCAATCCGGCCGATACGGCGCAGGGTCTCATGCCACTGCTGGCCTCGCCGATGTTTGCACTCGGCGCTCAGGAGTTCCTAGTGCTGGCGACCAAACTCGACGATCAGACGGGCGAGACGTCGCGCCGCAACATCGATGCGGGCATCATGAGCGATTCCGATGTGCCGGGTTTGCAGAACCTGCCGCTCGTGACGCGTGCCCGCGAGGTGCTGCGCTACGCGCTTCGTCGCGTGGGACGTGATTCGTTCGCCGCCATCGCGCGCGACGCGGTCAATGCCTCCGGCTGGTTCGTGCGCCTGGCGCAGCGCGGCCCCGAGGGGAAGGCCATTGCCGCCAACGTGCTCAAGGCGCTCGACGCCGTGGCCGAGGCAGAGGCCGAGCTCGGCAATTCTCCGCGCTCCATCGCGCTCGCCTTCGACCGCTTCTTGGCGGGCAAGGAGGCCCCGGGCGCGCTCAACGAGGAGGGTGACGGCGCGGTACGCATCATGACCGTGCATGCGTCCAAGGGTCTGGAGTATCCGGTCGTGGCGGTTGCCGAGTGTTTTGGCGTGCGCAAGCCGTCCGGTGCGGCGCAGATGGGTCGCGTCGAGGGCGGAGCGCAGGTCGTGGCGCTGCCGGCACGCTTCGACGGCGTTAAACTCGCGGACGGTACGTTCGTGAAGG
This sequence comes from uncultured Collinsella sp., assembly GCA_900550515.1. Classification (GTDB taxonomy): domain Bacteria; phylum Actinomycetota; class Coriobacteriia; order Coriobacteriales; family Coriobacteriaceae; genus Collinsella. The sequence continues at coordinate 2,266 of URSP01000049.1, forward strand.
GCGATGACGTCAAAAAGCAGTTTGAACACGCGTTTAAGGGCAAGGGCACGTCGCTGTGGTTGCCGCCAGAGCTTATGGAGGACGTATGCGCGACGGGCTCTCCCGCCGAGGCATTTGCCCGCCTGCGCAACGACGACCTGCAGCTTTCGCTCGAGGAGCGGGCCCGCTTGCTCTACGTTGCCATGACGCGTGCGCGCGAGCTGGTGATCTTGGCGATGGACGCCGGCGTGAGCCGCGGCAAGGTGACGGCGCCGACCTTCGACGTCGAGACAGGTCTGACCTACGACGTGCTGCGCCGCATCCTGCCGACCGATAGTCTGGACATGCCGCAGCTCGATAGCGACCGTTTGGTGTTCGACAACTCCAAGCCGGGCGATTACGAGCTCATCTCGCTGGCGGACTTTACGTTTGGTGAGCAGGCGTTTGAGGCTAACGCTTCGCTGGATGCCGAGGGCAGGCTTGTTCGCGGCGATGTCGATGTCGCTGATAATGCTGCGCACTCAACTGTGCCCGGTCCTGCCGACTCCAAGCCCGATTCGTTTGAGCTTGTGTATCCCCAGGCAGTGGGCGTGCGCATGGGCATCTGTCCGTATCCGATGCGTGATTCGTATAGCTACTCGTCAATTGCCGCGGCGCTGCATGCCGAGTCCGAGGACCGTGCTGCCGAGGCACACGTGCCCATGGACGAGGCTGGCGATGATGCGGAGTCGGATGGTTCCGAGATGACGGATGCAGACGTGGCCGCCGTTGAGCCCGCCGGCAACCCCATGGCGCTGGGCTCGGCGTTCCATGCCGCCTGCCAGTGGCTGATCGAGATGGGTGCCGATGCGCTGCCCGCCGCGCGTGCCGATACGCTGGCGCGCCTGTGGTGCCTGACGCCGGAGCAGCGCGAACGCTTCGACGTTGCCCTGGACCGCTGGCTCAAGTCGGCTGTTCGTGCCGACCTGCTCGCGTGGCCGTGCGTTCGCGCCGAGGTGCCGTTCTTTTCGCTGGGCTGCGAGGACGAGGACATCGCCCGCTACGGTGCATATGCCGAAGGCGCCATCGACGCTTTGGCGACGAACCCGGCGGATTCGTCACGCGCGCTGGTCATCGACTACAAGACGGGTGGCACGCCGGATGAGACGCTGGAACAGCTGCAGGAGAAGCACGCCCTGCAGGCGCGCGTCTACACCGATGTTCTGCACAAGGCGGGCTTTGAGGCCGTGACCGTCAAGTTCGTCCGCGTGGAGCAGGCCGATCCGACTCTCTTCGTCAATCCCGCCGAGCCCCAAGTAGTCACCTACAATCTCTAGCCCTCAGATAACTTGCGGTGGGATCCCTCCCGATTCCACCGCAGCTCAGGGGTAGCTAATTTGGGACGGGGCTATTTTAGCTACCCTTTGACTGACGGCGAATGAGTCGGGGTCGGAATACATCTCAACCGATGTATGGGGGTAGCTAAAATAGCCCCGTCCCAAATTAGCTACCCGTGTGGGTTTGGCTAGGTTCGGGTGCTGTCCGTGCCGTGGGGTAAAATCGTTCAGTCAGAACACGAACCCGCATCGGAGCTCATCACATGGCATTCGTCCATCTGCACAATCACACTGTTTTCTCCATGCTCGACGGCGCAACCCGTATCCAGGATATGGTCAACCGTGCCGTTGAGCTGGGCATGCCCGCCGTGGCCATTACCGACCACGGCTACATGTATGGCGTGCCCGACCTGGCGCTGGCCTGCGACGCCGTCAACCACAACACGCCCGAGTACAAAACCTGGAGCCACGACAAGGCCTTCTTGGAAAAGGACCGTCGTGACGAGCTGGTGGAGCCCGATCCCGAGGAAAACCCGCGCGAGCATGCCCAGTATGTGAAGGACATGGCCATGTGGGACGAGAAGGGCAACATCGACGAGCTCAAGCCGCCCCTGGTCATCAAACCCATCTTTGGGTGCGAGGTCTACTTTACGCCGGACGAGACCCTTGCCCGCGACCACAAGCCCGAGCTCTACCATATGATCCTTCTGGCCAAGGACCAGGAGGGCTACGTCAACCTAATGCAGACGGTTTCCGAGGCCGCCGTGCAGGGCTTTTACTACAAGCCGCGCGTGACGCTCGACAACCTGCGCCGCCACGCCAAGGGCATGATCTGCACGAGCGCCTGCATCGCGGGCATCATCCCCAAATACATCGACCGCGGCGACATGGAAGGCGCCATCAAGTGGGCCGAAACCTTCCGCGACACCTTCGATCCCGGCGACTTCTATATCGAGATTCAGGAACACGGCATTACCACCGATAATGGCCTGACCGACGAGCAGATGGACCGTACGCTCATCGACATTGCTAAACAGGTGGGCGTCAAGGTCATCGCCACCAACGACTTCCACTACCTGCGCCGCGAGGACGCGCCCGTGCAGGACGTCATCATGTGCATCGGCATGAACGCCAAGGTCGACGACCCCAACCGCATGCGCATGACCGGCTCGGAGTTTTATATGAAGACCGAGGAGGAGATGCGGGCGATGTTCCCGTATTGCCCCGAGGCCTGTGACAACACGCTCGAGATTGCCGACAAGTGCTACGTGGAACTGGACTGGGACTCCATCATCCTGCCGCGCTTCCCGTTGCTCGATCCCGGCGAGACACACGAGAGCCAGTTCCGCCGCGAGTGCGAGAAGGGCCTGCGCCAGCACTACGGTGACGACTGGGCCACGCGCGAGATCGGCGGCGTCAACATCAAAGAGCGCTTTGAGTACGAATACAAGGTCATCTGCGACAAGGGCTTTGCCGCCTACTTCCTCATCGTTGCCGAGTACGTGCAATGGGCCAAGGACAACGGCATCGGCGTCGGCCCCGGCCGTGGCTCGGCCGCCGGCGCTATCGTCGCCTACGCCATGAACATCACCGCGTTCGACCCGCTCGAGAACGGCCTGATGTTCGAGAGGTTCCTGTCCCCGCAGCGTACCGAGATGCCCGATATCGATATGGACTTCGACGATGAGCGGCGCCTCGAGGTCGTGGAGCACGTTCGCCAGCTCTACGGCCCCGAGAAGGTCACCCACGTCATCACCTACTCGACCATTAAGGCCAAGCAGGCCATCAACGATGCCGCGCGCGTTTTGGACTACCCGGTCTACATGGGCCAGCGCCTGTCCAAGATGGTCTCGAGCGACCCCAAGGTCAAGCTCAAACAGGTGCTCGACAAGCAACCCGGCAAAGAGGACCTGTTTAACCCCGATTTTGCCGAGGCTTATAAAAAGGACGACGACGCCCGCCGCATTATCGACACGGCGCTCTCGATCGAGGGCCTCACCCGTGGCGAGGGCGTGCACGCGTGTGCCGTTCTGATCTGCCGCGACCCCGTCAACGAGCACGTGCCCACCAAGCTCGACACCAAGGGCGGCGTCGAGATTACCCAGTACGAGGGTCATACCGTTGCCGACATGGGCCTGCTCAAGATGGACTTCCTGGGCCTGCGCACGCTGACGGTTATCTCCAAGGCCAAGGCCAACATCAAAAAGAACTTCGGCATCGACATCAAAGAGGAAGAGATTCCCTTTGACGATCCCGAGATCTTTAAGCTCATGGGCTCCGGCCACACCGCCGGCGTCTTCCAGGTCGAGTCCGCCGGCATGACGGCCACGATCAAGAACATGAAGCCCACCGAGTACAAGCACGTCGTAGCATTGATCGCCCTGTACCGCCCGGGCCCGCTGGGCGCCGGCATGGTTTCGTCCTACATCAACCGTATGAACGGCAAGGAGCCGGCGGTCTCCTACGACGACCGCCTGGACGACATCTTGGGCGAAACCTACGGCACCATGGTCTACCAGGAGCAGGTTATGCTCATCTCCGTCGAGATGTGCGGCTTCTCCAAGGGCGAATCGGACTCGCGTATTCGTAAGCCCGTGGCTAAGAAAAAGATCAAGCTGCTCACGTCGACGGTGCTGCACTGGGAGGATGGCTCGGACGAGACCACCTACGACCACTGGATGAACGGCGCTATCAAGAACAACTACACGCGCGAGGTCGCCCAGAAGATTTGGGACGATGTTCTCGAGTTCGCGTCTTACGCCTTTAACAAGTCGCACTCCGCCGGCTACGCCATCCTGGTTATGCAGACGGCGTGGCTCAAGGCGCACTATCCGCACGAGTACATGGCGGCCGTTCTGACGTCCTACACGGGCAAGACCGACAAGATCGTTCATTACGTCTCGGCGTGCCGCCACGACGGCATCCCCGTGCTGTCGCCAGATGTCAACGAGTCCGGCACCGAGTTCACGGCTACCAAGGAGGGCGTGCGCTTTGGTCTGGCCGGCATCCGCGGCGTGGGCACCGGCGTGGCGCAGGCGATTATCGCCGAGCGCGAGGCGGGCGGCCCGTTTAAGACGCTGCACGACTTTGTCGAGCGCGTGGACTCGAGCCAGGCCAACCGCCGCGTGATCGAATCGCTGATCAAGGCAGGTGCCTTCGACTCCACGGGCTATCCGCGCCGCCAGATGATGCACTTTGTGGACAAGAACAACCCCGAGAACATCATCGACGCCGCGATAAAGCGTCAGAAGGACCGCGCGAGCGGCCAGACCTCGTTCTTCGACATGTTTGGTGATGTTGAGGGCTCGGGTTTCGAGGTCAGCGTGCCCGATCCGGACGGCCAGGAATGGGACCGCCACCTCAAGCTGAGCCAGGAGAAGGAGGTCCTGGGCATCTATGTCTCGGACCACCCGCTGCGCCCGTTTGAGTATGCGCTCAGCAAAGCGCGCGATTTCTCGTTCTCGCAGATCGATACCGGCTACGAAGTGCAAAACCCCACGGGCGGCACCATCAACCAGGAGGTCCCCGAGGGCAAGGCACTGTGGTGGGCCGGCATGGTCTCGAGCGTGTCCAAGCGCGTGACCAAAAACGGCGACCCCATGGGCATCGTGCAGCTCGAGGACATGGAAGGTGAGGCCACGGTCGTGGTGTTCCCCAAGACCTACAAGGAGGCCGAGGGGTACCTGTACGGCGAGGTCGATCCCGAGACCGGCGCGCAGCTGTCCGATGCGTTTGTGCGCATTAAGGGCAAGCTTGAGCGCTCGGACCGCGGCGATCAGATCATCGCGCAGGAGATCGTGCCACTGGAGCTTAATGAGGAGAACAACAAGCCCAAGGTGTTTGAGGTCATGGTGCCCAACAGCCGCTTTAGCCAGGGCAATATGGCGCGTCTTGCCACGGTGCTTACCGCCAACCCGGGCGGCGACCGCGTGGAGATCTTTATCGAGCAGGTGGACGGGCGTGTGCTGCGTGCCGAGGTGCCGGCCAAGGTCAACGCACGCTCGATTCCGCTGTTGGCAGAGGCAAAAGCCATCGTGGGTAACCAGGGTCGCGTGACGGTGATCTAAGGGCGACCTTGCTGGTCCGCGCGAGATTGGAGGAAGTGATGGCACAGGGGACGTTTGTGCAGGCGCTTCGCAAAGAGGCGGCGTTGAGCGGCACCTTTATGAAGGGGCGTTCGCTCATGCTCAACGGTGCCGTGCTGTCGTTTGAGGACTCCGGCTCGCGCTTCTCCAAAAACGTGACGGTTGAGGGTGCAGTGCGCGGCTCGCGCGGCGACCTGTACAAGACGCACGTGGCGCTCGACATGGACGAGCACGAGGTGATCGACTACGACTGCGATTGCCCTGCTGCCTATCGCTACCCCGGCATGTGCAAGCACGCCATCGCCACGGCGCTGGCGTATCTGGATGCCAGTGGCGCCGAGCCCGTCGAGGGTTTGCGCACGCCGGTCCGCACGTTTACGGCGGCGCCCAAGCAAGCCGCGCGTCCCGCGTCCGCCGCACCGGCGGTCAACCCTAACTTTCCCTTCCCGGCGCCCGTCCCCACGAGCCCGAGCCTCATGAAGGCGCTCTCCGATCTTTCGGACGCGCGCATGGATGAGTTGGCGGGCATGCGCCGCAAGCTCGCCGGCACTGTCGACCCCGATGCCCCCAAGGCGGTGTTGGAGCCCTCGCTGGTACCGTACTACAATCCGCTGTTTGCCGACCGCTTTAGCTGGGCGCTCGAGCTTCGCATCCGCTGCGGCTCGGTGTCCTACGTGGTCAAGGACATCGACGGCATGGCCGCCGCCTACGTGCGCGGCGGCACGTTCTCGTACGGCAAAAAGCTCACATTCCTCCATACACCCGAGGCCTTCGACGAGGTTTCGGTGCGTCTACTCGACCTTGTTGTGGCAACGGTTGTGTATCTGAGCGACATCACGAGTTCGCGTTCGGCGTCGTACGATTTTGCACGCAGCGGCTTTGTCGCCGAGCGCCAGCTGCCGCTGTCCGAGCATGACACCGTATACATGCTGGACCTGCTGCGTGGCCGGACCATTTCCTTTGAGCCCGCCTGGTCGCGGGGAACGACGACGCATCGTTCCTACGAGGTAGCGGTTGAGTTGTCGCCGGTGGGGGAGGACGAGGCCTCGGCAAAACAGTCGCCGCTCCTTGCCGCTAAGATCGCGCCGGCGGCCGGTGGCAGCTACGACCTGCGTCTGCCTGCCGATATGTATTGCTTTGTCTCGGGCGACGTTGCCTATCTGGTCGACACGCACCGCGCGCGCCGCGCCGATGCGGCGTTTGCCCAGCATGCCGCACCGTTTCTGTCGCGTCTGCTGCCCTGTCGCACGCCGGTCCATATCGCCGCCGAGCAGGTGGGCGAATTCTGCCGCATGGCACTGCCCGTGCTGCGCGAATACACCGACCTCACCGCTCCCGTCGTGCTCGACACCGTGGCGCCCGAGCCGAGCTTTGCCATGGCAATCGGTGTCGATGACGGGCTTGTGACCTGCAAGATTACGGTTTCCTACGGTGATTGGTCGGCAGATCTCTTTAGCTTGGGCGCTCCGGGCAGCCCCTTCGAAGAGCGGCGTCCGGGCGTGCCGCCGCGCGACGAGGTGGCAGAGTTTCGCGTTATGGATACGGCGGCCCTGTATTTCGACTTTTACGAGGGCGGCCTGGCGTTTGAGGAGCGCGACGACGAGAGCCTGTTCCACTTGCTGACCGAGGGCCTGTGTGCTCTGTCCGAGCTGGGCGAGGTCATGCTCAGCGACCGCCTGCGCCAGGTCTCGGTTCGCCCTGCGCCCAAGCTTTCGGTGCGTGCAACCGTCAAGAGTAACCTGCTCGATGTCGAACTGGGCGCAAGTGGGCTTTCGGCGGCAGACCTTGCCATCTATCTGGACTCCTACAAGCGCCACCAGACGTTTGCGCGTCTCACGTCGGGCGACATCATTCGCCTGGACGAGGGAGCGCGTGCTGCGTTTGGCCTTGCCGAGGACCTGGGGGTCGATGCTGTCGACCTGCTCGACGGCGTGTCGCTTCCCGCGTCGAGTACCCTGTTTGTCGACAGCATGCTTGCGCGCACGCCGGCGCTCGAGGCCGATCGCGACGCTGCGTTCCGTCGCACCGTCGAGCGCTTGGATACGCTCGGCAAGATGGACTTTACGGTGCCGGTCTCGCTTAAGGCCACACTGCGCGGCTATCAGGTCGACGGCTACCAGTGGCTCGGTTCGCTCGAGCATCTGGGCCTTGGCGGCATCTTGGCCGACGACATGGGCTTGGGCAAAACACTGCAGATGATCGCGCATATCCTGGCGCGCGTGGAGGCGGGGGATGCCAAGCCCACGCTCGTGGTGTGCCCTGCGTCGCTCGTGTATAACTGGACCGCCGAGCTGGAGCGCTTTGCGCCTTCGCTCGACGTGTGCGCTATCGTGGGCGCCAAGGCGCAGCGCCGCGTGCAGATAGCCGGCGCTGACGAGCATAACGTGGTTGTAACGTCGTATGACCTCATGCGGCGCGATATCGACGAGTATGCCGAGCAGGACTTTGCCCGCGTTGTGCTCGACGAGGCCCAGTACATTAAAAACCCGCTCACGCAGGTGGCGCGCGCCGCCAAGCGCCTGCCGTCCGGTGTGCGCTTTGCCCTGACGGGCACGCCCATCGAGAACCGCCTGTCCGAGCTCTGGAGCATCTTCGACTTTTTGATGCCGGGCCTGCTTGGCACGCGCGAGTCGTTTGCCAAGCGCTTTGAGAGCCCCGTAGAGCATGCCGAGGGCGATAGTGCCGCTCGCCTGCAGGCGCTCGTGTCGCCGTTTGTGCTGCGCCGTGTTAAGGAAGACGTGGTGGCCGACCTGCCCGAGAAGATCGAGGACACCGTCATGGCACAGCTCACCGGCGAGCAGCGCAAGCTCTACCTGGCCAACCAGGACCGCATCGCCCAGCAGGTGCAGCACCGCGAGGCATCCGAGTTTAAGAAGGACAAGCTTAAGGTGCTCGCCGAGCTCACCAAGCTGCGCCAGATCTGCTGCGACCCGCATCTACACTACGAGGACTACAAGGCGGGGAGCGCCAAGCTCGACGCTTGTATGGAGCTCGTGCACGGTGCGCTCGACGGCGGGCACCACATTCTGCTGTTCAGCCAGTTCACGGGCATGCTCGATATCATTGGCAAGCGCCTGGCCAAGGAGGACATCGGCTTTCTTAAGCTCGCGGGCGCTTCGTCCAAGGAGAGCCGTGCCAAGATGGTTGCGCAGTTCCAAGCTGGCGAGGTGCCGGTCTTTTTGATTTCGCTCAAGGCGGGCGGCGTGGGCCTCAACCTGACGGCGGCCGACGTGGTCATTCACTATGACCCGTGGTGGAACGTGGCCGCGCAGGACCAGGCGACCGACCGCGCGCACCGTATTGGCCAGCAACATACCGTGACCGTGTACAAGCTCATCGCCAAGGACACGATCGAGGAACGCATTATGCGGATGCAGGAGTCCAAGCGCGACTTGGTCAACAGCGTGCTCGGCGGCGACGGCATCTCGTCGGCACTGTTCACGCGCGAGGATGTTCTGGCACTGCTTGGCGGCGACGGGCGCTAACCAGCTCGGGTGGGGCCGTCAGGGCGGATGGCACACGCTGTCCCATCGTCCCCGCCCGTTATGTGTTCATTTGCAATGCCGTGGATGGTTTGTCTGCCTTTGGGCATAAGAACCATCAAGAACATTGGCACATCAGCAAAGGAGAACATCATGGCGAAATTCTTTAAGGACCCCGACGGTAAGCTCATCGCTGCCCTTGGCGACGACGTTGCGACCCCTGCCGGTTGCACGGAACTGACCGCAAACACTGAGGACGCGGCGCATGAGAAGCACGTGCCTGTTGTCGAGACCGAGCGCGACGGTCACGTGATTCGCGCCCGCGTTGGCTCGGTCGAGCACCCCAGCCTGCCCGAGCACTACATTGAGTGGATCGCCCTTGAGGCCGAGGGCCGCTTAGAGGTCCATTACCTTGAGCCCGGCATGAAACCCGCGACGTTTTTCGCGGGCGGCTCCAAGACCGGTACCGTCTATGCCTACTGCAACCTGCACGGGCTGTGGTCCGCGACATTCTAGGAGCGCGCCCCCGCTCGGGGTATCATAGCTAGCATATGCACATGCAAGCGCCGACTGCATTATGCGGCCGGCGCTTTTACTACGATTTCGATGGTTTACGACGGAAAGGGCTGAGCCATGAAGCTCGCGCTTGCACAGATCGATATGCGCCTGGGTGATATTGAGGGTATCTGCGGTCGCATCGAGGACCAGGCGCGCCTGGCCCATGAGCGCGGTGCGCGCGTGTTGTGCGTGCCGGCTCCGCTCTTTATGGGAGCCCTGCCCGGCGGCCTGGTGGGCGCTGCCGACTTTGAGCACGACATACTTGCCGGCTTGACCGGCGTCGCCGAGCGTATCCAAGAGCTCGATATGATCTGCATCGTGCCCGCGGCAGTTTCGTTTGAGGGCCAGCCCCTGCTCGACTACATGATGCTCAAGGACGGCCATGTGGTGCCGGCCCGTTCGAGCATTGCCCTGCAGCGCGGTGGGACCGGCGATGCCCGTTGGGCGCCGCCAGTCTTCGATGTGGACGGCGTGCGTATCGCCGTGATCTTCGACTTGGACCGCGAGCTCGAGATGCTGCCGACCGGCGTCGACCTCATCGCCTATTTCCAGTTCAGCGCGTTTGATATGACCGACCGCGAGAGCGCTGCGATCGCCGCCGTGCGCAGCGGAGCCTACCGCAAGATCGCATCCAAGCGCAGCGTGTGGTTTGCCTGCATGGCGCCGG
>URSP01000050.1:0-12209 GCA_900550515.1 uncultured Collinsella sp.
GTGTCGTCCCTAAAACCGACGACGGTGCAGACTCCCTGACCCGGATGAATGACGTGTTGACCGATTGAGAACATGCTACCTCCAACTTATACGAATTTACGTATGTTAAGAATACCACGCTGACGTGCGCAAACCATCTCTTTAAGCAGGAAAAGCACACAACTCCGATAGGTAAGAGTATTCGATACTCTGAACGGCTTATGCACATGTATATGCATTTTCAGCGGGTGCACAATCAGCAGGCAAACCGCCGTCTTTGAGCTGCCTCACGCGAACTGTAGTCAATTTTGTGCATATGCAATATCGATTGGCTTTACCCTGCGACAGTGCCCGTCGCTTGTGATAGAGTGCTACAAACTCTGGCTTTTGCCCTACGAGTGACCAAGAGCTCGGGGGCTTTAACACAAGGAGGACCTATGCCCGAGAAGATTGAAGAGCTGGTACGCGCTGCGCTTGCTGCGGCCCAGGAGGCCGGCGACCTTTCCGCATTTGAACTTGACGATTGCGCCATCGAGCGACCGGCTGACACTTCTCATGGCGAGTGGACCTCTACCATGGCCCTGAAGTCCGCCAAGCTGGCCCATTGCGCCCCGCGCAAGATCGCCGAGGCCATCGTTGCCCATATGCCCGAGGATCCCGCGATCGAGAAGGTCGAGATCGCAGGCCCCGGCTTCATCAACTTCTACCTCTCCGTTGCCGTCAAGAATGCCATCTTTGGCGAGGCCCGCGAGAAGGGCATGGACTTCGCTAAGTCCAACGTCGGTGGTGGCCTGAAGACCCAGGTCGAGTTCGTTTCCGCTAACCCTGTCGGCCCCATGCACATCGGCCACGGCCGCTGGGCCGCTCTGGGCGACTCGCTCTGCCGCGTCATGGACCACGCCGGTTACGACATCCAGCGTGAGTTCTACATCAACGACCACGGCTCTCAGATGAACACCTTCGGCAACTCCATTAGCACGCGCTATATGCAGCTTGCCGACATTATCGCCAAGCAGGGTGTGGATATCGACGAGGCTCACAAGCTGCTGATCGCCGACCGTGACGCCTTCGTTGCCGATGAGAACGACGAGCATCCCGAGACCCATCCGTACCAGGACAACTTTGCCGAGACCCTGGGCAAGGACTCCTACGGCGGCGACTACATCATCGACGAGGCTGCCGAGTTCTGGCGCACCGACGGCGATAAGTGGGTCAACGCCGATCCGCAGGAGCGCATGGAGAGCTTCCGCGAGCGCGGCTACGTAAAGATGGTCGACAACATGCGCGACCTTTGCCACGCCGTTAACTGCGACTTCGATCGTTGGTTCTCCGAGCGCTCCCTGTACGTGAAGGATACCGAGGGCGAGACCGCCGGCACCTCCGCCGTCGACCGCGCTTTTGAGAAGCTCGACAAGATGGGCTACCTCTACACCAAGGACGGCGCCCTGTGGTTCCGCTCCACCGACCTGGGCGACGACAAGGACCGCGTCCTGATCAAGTCCGACGGCGAGTACACCTACTTCGCCTCCGACGTTGCCTATCACTGGGATAAGTTCCAGCGCGTCGACCACGTCATCGACATCTGGGGCGCCGACCACCACGGCTACATCGAGCGCGTCCGCTGCGTCTGCGATGCCTTGGGTTACCCCGGCAAGTTTGAGGTTCTGCTGGGCCAGCTCGTCAACCTGCTGCGCAACGGCAAGCCCGTCCGTATGTCCAAGCGCAAGGGCACCATGGTGACCTTGCAGGAGCTCGTCGACGAGGTCGGCTCCGATGCCGCCCGCTACACGCTCATCTCCAAGAGCTCCAACCAGATGGTCGACTTCGATATTGAGGCCGTTAAGAAGCGCGACAACTCCAACCCGGTGTACTACGTGCAGTACGCTCACGCCCGCGTGTGCTCCATCCTGCGCCGTGCCGCTGACGTTACGCCTGAGCAGGCTGACGAGATGGGCATGAAGGCCGTCGCCGCCAAGGCCATCGGTGAGAACGTCGATTACTCGCTGCTGACCGACCCGACCGAGCTCTCCCTTTCGCGTAAGCTCAACGAGCTCACCGACCTCATCGCCAGCTGCGCTCGCGACCGCGCTCCGTTCCGTCTGACGCACTTTGCCGAGGAGCTCGCCGGCGACTTCCACAGCTTCTATGCTGCCTGCCAGGTGCTGCCGAGCGAGGGCCGTCCCGTCGACCCCGAGCTTTCGCGTGCCCGTCTGGCCGCTTGCGACGCCGTCCGCGTGACGCTCGCCCTGGTGCTCACCCTCGTTGGTGTCTCCGCTCCCGAGCAGATGTAAGCTACGGGTCATTTGACCGCGCAGGTTTGGTTTAACTGAGCCTTGAAAGCCCGATCTCACACGGAGGTCGGGCTTTTTGCGTTTGGTTAGACTATTTGGTTTGCTGGAAAATGCTACCAAATCGCAACTATACCGGTTTACGGGGCTGAATCGCCAACAAGCGACCATGGCGCCAATAGAAAAATTAAACCCGCAGGTAGATGGCTTATTGTTTCTTGATAATGCAGGGTATGGTTGGCTTGCAGCATCCTGGCCCCGTAATTCGGCGTAGTTTTGAAAATTGTCCCTTGGGGACGGAGGAAAATGGATCATTTTTGTCTCGCGGAGGGGTGGCGGGATACCGTCCGCCACGAATTGGGCTCATCTCCTACGTTTGGACGCATATCCCGAACCATGCCGAAAAGTACGATATTAAAACCGCAGGTAGCAGACTCGTTGTTTTTGAAAAAACAAGGGTATGGTCAGGGGCTCGGGTGCAAACGTAGTAGATGGGCGCGATTCGTGGCGCGGCTATTCCGGGTGCCACGGCTTCACTCCTCTGGCGCGACATTTCAAGGCGCTTTTGAGGAGGAGTGTCCCTGATGACTGGGCGTTTAAGAACGTCCAATGACTAAGTTGCAGGTGGTTGCGGTTGTGTTACACTAACGCTGCGTATATGACGCAAATATCTCGATACAGATCAATGATGTCCGTCGGTATTTGACGGAGCTAGACTGTTTAGCCGCCCTGAAGGTTTATGCAGGGAGCATGTGATCACAGGGCTTGAAAAGAAAGTTGAGCAAACACTGTGTCTGATCAACAGCAAGAAAACGAAATAACGACGACGCAGGCCGCTCCCGCTGCACCGGTTGCGTCGGACCAGGTCGCGGCGCCCGCGCAAGCCTCGGCTCCTGAGACGCCTAAGGCTGCTTCGACGCCTACGCCTTCAGCGGCTGAGAAGGCCGTGCCTGCAACTGATGAGGAGGCTGCTCCGGCAAAGCCCAAGCGTACGCGCCGCACGGTCAAGCCTGCCACTGACGGCGAGGAGGTCACCAAGCCCAAGCGCCGTACCACGCGCACGACGCGCGCCAAGCGCACCGTTGCAGCTGACTCCTCGGCGCCGATTTCCGATGAGGTCGCGCAGGCACGTGCGTTGGCACAGATTAGCGAGGCTCAGGTGGTGCGCGCCCGCCGTCGTGCTGCCGAGCGCGAGGCCGCGGCTCTGACTGAGCTTGCAACTCCGTCTGTGCCCGAGACGTCTGCCGCCGACCAGCCGACCGAGAAGCCGGCACCGCGCACACGCCGTCGCACGGCTGTTAAGGCCGAGCAGGTTGCCGAACAGGCAACCCCCGAGCTCACCGAGGCTTCGGTTCGTTCCGCGGCAGGGGAGGGCGCATCGCCTGCTGAGCCCGCTGCGCCTGTCGAGGCCAGCGAAGTTCCCGTTGTCGATCCGGCTTTGCGCCCGCACCGTCGCGGTCGCAAGCCCAAGGCCTTCGTCGAGGCAGAGAAGGCCGCAGCCGCAGCTGCAGCCGCTCGGGATGCTGCGGCGACCGCCGAGTCTGCAACCGCTGCCGACGCGCCCGTCCAGGATGCTACGACTTCCGAGGCCGTTTCTGCCGATGCCGAGCCCGCCGACGTCCGCCCTGGTCGCAGCCATCGTACTGCTGCTAAGCGCACGTCCAAGGCCAAGGCTGCCAAGAAGGGTGCGTCCGAGGATTCCGCCGAGACGACCGCCGATGCATCGACTGATGCCGCCGAGCCCCAAGACGTCGAACAGTCTGCGTCCGAGAAGCCCAAGCGCGGTCGTAAGAAGTCCGCTAAGGCCAAGGCGTCCGAGCAGCAGGCCGAGGCCGAGCTGCAGGGCGATTCCAAGGCCGAGGCCAGCGATGATACTGTGGCTAACGCCGACGCCGCCGCAACCGATGGCGCCGCGCCCGCCGAGGCCGAAGACAACGCTCGCCCCAACCGTCGCCAGCACAAGCGCAACGAGGAGCACAACGAGCGCAAGGACGAGCGCAAGGACGAGCGCAACAACGACCGTCGCAACCGCCAGCGCGATCGCAAACAGCGCAACAAGGAGCGCAACGCCGCCCCCACCGAACCCACGCTTTCGCGTGAGGAGCTCGCTGCCATGAAGGTCGCCGAACTGCGCGAGAAGGCCAAGGAGTTCGAGATCGAGACGACCGGCAAGAAGAAAGCCGAGCTCGTCGAAGAGATCTACGTCACCGCTGCGAAGGCCGAGGGCTTCCGCGATATCAAGGGCATTCTGCAGATTCGCCCGGACAGCTCCGGCATCATCCACGCCCATGGCTACATGAAGTCCAACGACGACGCCTTCGTGCCCGCCTACCTCATCCGCTCCGCGCGCCTGCGCACGGGCGACGTCATCGAGGGCTCGCTGCGTCCTTCGCGCGGCGGTGACAAGCGCGCCGGCCTCGCCAAAATCACGACCGTCAACGGTCTGGACCCCGAGCAGATTCGCAACCGTCCCAAGTTCGGCGACCTCACCCCGGTCTATCCCAACGAGCCGCTGCGCATGGAGCACGGCAAGGACTCCATTACCGGTCGCGCCATCGACATCGTGTCGCCGATCGGCAAGGGTCAGCGTGGCCTGATTGTGTCCCCGCCCAAGGCAGGCAAGACCACGATTCTCAAGAAGATTTGCCAGTCAATCTCGATTAACAACCCCGAGGTGCACCTCATCTGCCTGCTCGTCGACGAGCGCCCCGAAGAGGTCACCGATATGCAGCGTTCCATCAAGGGTGAGGTCGTGGCGTCGACCTTCGATATGCCCGCCGACAACCACACTCGCGTGGCAGAGCTCGTCATCGAGCGCGCCAAGCGCATCGTGGAGCTGGGCGGCGATGTTGTGGTGGTGCTCGACTCCATCACGCGTCTTGCCCGCGCGTACAACTTGGCGGCGCCCGCCTCAGGCCGCATCCTTTCGGGCGGCGTCGATTCGGCGGCACTGTATCCGCCCAAGCGCTTCCTGGGCGCAGCCCGTAATATCGAGAACGGTGGCTCGCTCACCATCCTGGCCTCTGCCCTCATCGACACCGGTTCCAAGATGGACGAGGTCATCTTTGAGGAGTTCAAGGGCACCGGCAACATGGAGCTCAAGCTCGACCGCGACCTGGCTGACCGCCGCATCTTCCCGGCTATCGACCCCGTTGCCTCCGGTACGCGTAACGAGGACCTGTTGGTTGACGAGCAGATGCGTCCGTTTGTCTTTGGTCTGCGTCGCATTCTTGCCGGCATGAACAACACCGAGCGCGCAGCCGCATCGTTTATCAAGGGTCTTAAGGGCACCAACACCAACCAGGAGTTCCTGGTGCGTTCGGCCAAAAAACACAGCGACTACGAGCAGACGTTCTAGGTTGTCATCTACACGCAGCGATAGTCATCAATGCAATAAAGGGTCGGGGCTTTGAGCCTCGGCCCTTTTCTATATCGCCGCTCCGCGCTTTTTTGACCATAAGACTGGCAAGCAGCAGGTTTCCCGTTTCAATCCGACATCGTCGCTTGCAATCGACAGGGCGGTTTCGCATAATAGCTTTTAAGCTTCGCGACGGAAAACGCAGATGAAACGAACCATATACCGTTGCTTTGGGGCATAGCCCCGCTTCATCTTCTCTCGCGCAGCCAACTGAATGATGCGATTTGGGTGCTGGAAGATGGGGAGAGCTCATGGCTTCTTCTGATGCAACACAACGAGCAGTCCTTGCCGGACTTTCGTGCGGGATCGGCCTTGCCGCTCCCGTGGTTATGTATGCCGCGACGCTGCCGTTTTCGTCGGTGAACGAGACGGTCGTGGCGGGTGCGGTTCCCTTCGCCGTGGGCGCGGTGGCGGGCGTGGGTATCTATGCCGCCTCGCTGGGTATCTCCGAGTACCGTGCGCAGCGTGAAGAGCGTCTGTTCCAGCCCGGTGCCATGGGCGGTGCCGCCAATCTCAATCAGCATCAAAGCGAGTTCAAGACCGCCTCGATTTCAGCTCAGCAGCAGGATGCGACTCCTTACGCTGCGGCTTCTGATTCTCAGGCTCAGGCGGAGCAGTCTACCTCGGCATTCCTTTCCGGCCTGACTGGTGCGTTCCAGCGCCGTCATGCCGATGATGGCGTCCCTACCATCGCGCGATCCGCAGATGCTATGGACGAGGACGAGGCTTGGTCCATGATCGACAGTATGCTCGACGACGATTCGCCGGTGAGCTGCGACCCTGCACACTCGCGCGACGTCTATCAAGTCGCCATCGACGAGCTCACCAACGGCGGGCAGACCGGCTCCTTCAATCGCGACGACATCGCCGCCGCGGCGCGCGCCGTGTCGGGCTCCCAGGCCGCCCCTGCGGGCAGCACGGCGGCTTTCGTGGCACTCGTTGCCAACGCGGCAGCCAATAACGCCTACAACGCTACCTCGGCGGACGCGAACGCTTCTGCCGACAATTCGTACGTTGATGAAGCCATGACTGCGGACGAGGAGGCCGTTGCCGCCCGCCGTGCCGCCGAAAGCTCGCTGTGGGGCGCTCCTGCCCAGCAGCAGGCGGCTGAGGCTGCGCCGTACAATGCAAACCTCGCCAGCATGCCTATCATCTCCGGTGCCGCGGACATCGATCTCGACGATCTCGATGAGCCTGCAGCCATCACCGCATCGATTGATGCCCAAGATCGCATCGACACCGGCGACCTTCCGGACGCCTCGCTCGAGGTTGATGTTCCCATGGCCGATTACTCGGGCCACGAGGACATGTGGGCCGCCGCCACCGCGATTCTGGATGAGAGTGACGAGCCTGCTCCTGTTGCAGCCCCCGCTCCCGTCGCTGCCCCTCAGCCTGCTGCCCCCGCCTATGTCGGCCGTCACAGCGCTGTGTTCCCCGAGGATACCGCCCGTATCTCGCGCGAGAGCATCGAGCGGGCCGAGGCTATTGCCGCCGGCATTATGGAAAATCGTCGTCACGAGCGCGTCAATCAGATCCTCGAGGAAGAGATCGAGCGCCTGCAGTCCTCTACCGCCAAGCGTACGGGCCGTGCTTATCTGAGCGTTATCGAGGGCGGTACCGCCAGCTTCGCGCCGCTCCGCGCGGAGGCATAACTTCTGCATGGTTAAGATCAATCGAAAATGGGCGCTCGTGACCTGCCTGATGGCGCTCTTGATCTGGGGCAATTCGCTGGTTCCCGGCTCGGGGTCGGGCTCGCTGAGCCTGACGGTCATGGAAGCTATCCGCGGTTTCCTGCACGGCGTGGGACTTCCATATGAATGGGTGACCAACTTTGTTGTTCGCAAGTGCGCGCATTTTACCGAGTATATGGTGCTCGGCATTCTGGCAACGCACGCCTTTGATTTTGAGGGCCGGCGCACCTTTGACGTGCTGCTGCCCACGGCGGTGTTCCTGTTGTTGATTCCCTCGATCGACGAGACGATTCAGCTCTTTGTGCCGGGACGCGCCGGCATGATCACCGATGTGATGATCGACTGCTGTGGAGCGGCAACGGGCGTTGTGCTCCGATATCTCTTACGGTCGCTGATGTGCGCCAAAAAGGCCGCCTAGGACGTATTGTTTGGTCCTAGGCGGCCTTTTTTATTTGAGGGCTTATATGAGGCGTGGTGGCGTCGTTCCGTAGGTCGGATTTGCCGGGCGCGCCACGCCCTGTGGGTGCGTCTGCTACTGAAGCGCCTGTGCGCCCAGGGCCAGGCAACCCATGATGCCCTGCTTGCCCTCGAGGCTGTTGTTGACGATGTAGTTATCGATGTCGTTGACCTCGGGCGTGACGATATAGCCGTTGAGCATTTCGGCGCACTTCTTGCGCGCGAGCGGCACGATGGGGGTGTGGTCGGCCACGCCGCCGCCGATGATGATCTTTTGCGGCGCGTAGCACAGCGTGTAGGTCATGAGCGCCTGTGCCAGATAGCCGGCGAGCAGGTCCATGGCCTCCGGGTCATCGGCCATGTCTCCGGCGCTCTTGCCATCCCAGCGCTTTTTAACGCCGGGGCCGGCGATGAGGCCCTCTAGGCAGTTGTCGTGGAAGGGGCAGGCGCTGTGCTCGCCAATGGTGTCGCGCGGGTCGCGCGTGACCAGGATGTGGCCGGCCTCGGGATGCATCATGCCGTGCACGAGCTTACCGCCCGAGAGCACGCCGGCGCCTACGCCGGTGCCGATGGTCAGGTAGACAACGTCAGTGAGGCCCTGGGCGCAACCAAAGGTGACCTCGCCCAGGCAGGCGACGTTGACGTCGGTATCGTAGCCGCAGGGGATATTGAGCTCGTTTTGGATAGTGCCCAGCAGGTCAAAGTAGCGCCATGCCGTTTTGGGCGTCTCCAGGATCTTGCCGTATTGGGGCGAAGCGGGGTTGACTGCGGTGGGGCCAAATGCGCCGATGCCCAGCGCGGCGATGCCCTTGTCGGCAAACCATGCGTTGACGGCCTCAACGGTCTCCTGCGGGGTCGTGGTCGCGATCTGCTCGCGCTCTAGGACCGTACCGTCCGCATAGCCCGTGGCGCAGACCATCTTGGTGCCACCGGCCTCGAGCGCTCCGATAAGCTGCTGCTCTGCCATAGTATTCCTCTCTCTGGGACGAGTTGCTCCGTGACTAAAGTATAGAGCTCTAAACAATTTAAGAAAGCGCTATAGAAAGAAGCCCCGCAACTCGGTGGGCGGTGCGGGGCTTCTTTGGTTGCTCTAGTTGTCGGGCTGTCCTTACCCGCGCGGCTTGATTTTATCACGTAGCGACTTGAGGTTCTCCAATGCCGCGTTAAGCGTCTCGTCTCGCTTGGCAAAGTGGAAACGAATCAGGTGGTTGACGGGCTCGCGGAAGAAGCTCGAGCCGGGCACGGCGCCCACGCCCACTTTTGAGGCCAGGTCCTCGCAGAACTCGAGGTCGCTGTCGTAGCCAAACTCAGAGATATCCATCATCACGTAGTAGGCGCCCTGCGGCACGTTATGCTCAAGACCGATGCTGTCGAGTCCCTGGCAGAACAGGTCGCGCTTGGCGGTGTAGAGGTCGAGCACCTCATCGTAATAGCTGTCGTCGAATTTGAGGGCGGTGACGACGGCTTCCTGCAGGGGAGCGGCGGCGCCCACGGTGAGAAAGTCGTGGACCTTTTTGATGCGCTCGGTGATTTCGGCAGGGGCGATAGTGTAGCCCAGACGCCAGCCGGTGATGGAGTAGGTCTTGGACAGCGAGCTGCAGCTGATGGTGCGCTCAAACATGCCGGGCAGCGTGGCCATATAGACGTGCTCGTGGGGCGCGTAGACGATGTGCTCGTAGACCTCGTCGGTGATGCAGTAGGTGTCGTACTTTTTGCAGAGGTCGGCGATAAAGGTGAGCTCATCGCGTGTAAAGACCTTGCCGCAGGGGTTGGAAGGGTTGCACAGGACGATGGCTTTGGGGTCGTTGTCGCGGAAGGCCGCCTCGAGTGTCTCGCGGTCAAAGTCGAATGTGGGCGGGTTGAGCGGCACGTAGATGGGCTCGGCACCCGAAAGGATCGTGTCGGCGCCGTAGTTCTCGTAGAATGGCGAGAAGATGACGACCTTGTCGCCGGGGTTCGTGACCGTCATCATGGCGGCCATCATGGCCTCGGTGGAGCCGCAGGTGACTACGATATTCTCGTTGGGATTCATCGGCATGCCCATAAAGTGCTCCTGCTTGGCGGCAAGCGCCTCGCGCATGGCCTGGGAGCCCCAGGTGATGGAGTACTGGTGGTAGAGCGGCTTGGGGTCGCTCGCGATGGCGCTCAGGTTCTTGAGCAGCTGCGCCGGGGGATCAAAGTCGGGGAAGCCCTGCGAGAGGTTGACGGCGCCGTATTTATTGGAGATGCGCGTCATGCGGCGGATGACCGAATCGGTAAACGTTGCCGTGCGATTGGAGAGTTCTTTCATGCTTGTCCTTTCGAACATCGGGGTGGGGCAAGTTTACTCCTATGAAACAAGTGGGAAATGCTCGAAATGGATCCGAAAAACTCTTTTCAAAATTCTTGAAAATTGGGGCTTGCATCGCGTGGCGTTCCTTGCAATAATAGTCGAGCGCGAAGCGCACAGGACACGGTGGGTGTAGCTCAGTTGGCTAGAGCGACGGGTTGTGGTCCCGTAGGTCGAGGGTTCGAGTCCCTTTACCCACCCCAGTTCTTGCTTCGTGTTGATATCGGGTCGTTAGCTCAGTTGGTAGAGCAGGGGACTCTTAATCCCAAGGTCCAGGGTTCGACCCCCTGACGGCCCACCAAAGAATGTTAAAGCGACTAGCTTAGGCTGGTCGCTTTTTTGTTGAACTCGCATGGGGTCGAACCCGTCGGGGCGCGAAGCTGAGGAAGTGCGTAAGCATTTACCAGCGTAGCGCGCAAGGCGCAAAGCGCCGCAGCGGCCGCCTGCAAAGCAGGCTGACCACCTGACGGCCCACCAAAGCAAGTTTAGACGGTCAACGAAAGTTGGCCGTCTTTTTTTGTTGACCTTGCATGGGGTCGAACCCGTCGGGGCACAGCCGCTTTCACAGATCGAGCCTACCCTGGGGATCGGTAAAACCGTCAGTACCCTCCTTGAGTTTCTTCTCGTCTGTCTTCACGCGACGCTCGAGCTTTTTGTATCCTCGGCAGGCGGTAGGTTCTCGGGGACAATTCCGCGGTCGATAAGGCTGCCACGCACGCTTGTGTTGTTCTCGACGTGCTCTTGCTTGATCTGGTCCAAGCCGTACAGGTCGTGTTCCTCGGCGTTGAAGGCCGTCATCGAGTTCGTAAGGTCCTTTGCTTTGATGAGGACATCGGCTAACCTGTCCGCCAATGCCGCGCTCTTGGGTACGCCGAGCTGCTGCTTCATTTCCGCCGTGCTTCTGCCGCCGAATAACGCCTCATCGCCCTTCGACTTGATGATCGCGAATCCTTTGGAGTCCACGCCGCGTTTGAACGCAATACCCGAGAGCTGTTTCTCTGAATCGGATAGCGAGTGGCGCGCCTGCAAGCGCTGAATCTCTGCGAAGCGCTGCTCTATGAGCTCTTGGCGGCGCGTCTGCACGGCAAAGTATGCCTGGGCGAGCGCGATCTCTGGCTTGTTTGAATCTCCGTTCTGTGCGATTAAATAGCATGCATAGCGCGTAAGTTTGTAGTCTTTAACCGCGCGAGCGGCGACACCGGCAGTTACCATTTTCGTGGTGTCACGAAAATGGGAATCAACTGGAGTTTTGTTTGTTTCGCATGAGACTTTTGCCCTCTTAACAACTTCGGCGAAGTTCTCCCATCGAGTGTACCCCATGGGTTCCATTAAATCGCGTGCGAGCCAATACTCAACGCCGTCTTCCACATTGGCGTAGCTATCAAGTTTGACACGCCACTTCTCGATATCACTACTGTCCATATCTCCTCCTCGCTGGTCTATTCTCTGTGCGGGCTTTGCCCGCTCTGTATTCAGAATTAGAATACGCTGCCGTGCGGACACGAATAGGCCCCGTGCCACCTCGAGCTCACGGGGCCCATAGATATCGATTAGTTGTGTTCTGCTTTATATGGGTGTCCAGTTTAGTCCGTTCGATAGTGCGAACCTAAGCTTTCAGTTCGCTTGCGCATGGCTTTGACCATTTCCTGTGCTAGTCGAATCTGCGATTGCAGGCGGGCGAGGGCCGCGACTTCGCTGTCCTGAGCTTTCTGTGTGCTCAAGGTCGTTGCCTCCGTCTTCAAGCCCTCAAGCTCGTGTAGTGCCTCGGATAGGCCCCCTTCGGTGCGGTTGATCATGCAATGGGTACTCATCGTGTGCTTAAGGCTGCGTGTCAAGCGTTCGGCGACTGTTGTGGCAATGCCGTACTGGGGGAGGGCGATATCCGCCTTTGGGGCCACCTCAGGTGCATTCTGTGCTGCCTGGGCTGCCGATGTGCCCGCGATGCGCCCAAACACTATGCCGTTGGCGCTTGACAAGCCACCGATGCGGTCGGCGCCGTGCATGCCGCCTGTCGCCTCGCCGCAAGCGTAGAGGCCCTCAACGCCCGT
>URSP01000051.1:0-12068 GCA_900550515.1 uncultured Collinsella sp.
CCCGTGGCGCTCCTATGCTGGAGCGGCATTAGCAAGCGCTTCGTCATCTTCTCGATGATGCAGGTCGTGCTCTCGTCGCTGTTCCTCAACGTCTTTCACTTCGCTCCATTTTTGGGCGACAAGATTATGCTCATCATTTTTGGCGGCGTGGTCTCGGGTCTGGGCGCTGCCATCGCGCTAAAGTCCGGCGCATCTACCGGTGGCACCGACTTTATCGCGCTGTGGGTCTCCAACCACACGGGCAAGACCATCTGGGGCGTTATCTTTGGTTTCAATTGCTTTATCCTGGCGATCTTTGGCTTTATGTTTGGCTGGGACAACGCGGCGTACTCCATCGTGTTCCAGTTTATTTCGACCAAGACCATCGACAGTTTCTATCGTCGCTACGACCGCGTGACGCTGCAGATCACGACGCGCAAGGCGGACGAGGTCATGACCGCCTATGTTGACCATTTTCAGCATGGCATTAGCTGTGCCGAGGTCATTGGCGGATACAGCCGCGAGAAGATGTACCTGCTGCACGCCGTTGTATCGACCTACGAGAGCCAGGACATTATCAAGCTGGTGTGCGACATTGATCCCGGTGCCGTGATCAATGTGTTCCACACGCTCAACTTTGTGGGCGGCTGGTGGGGCGGTCATGTCGACGAGCCCATGCCCACGGCCGTTCCCGATCCCGACAAGCCCGCACGCATGGCCAGCAGACAGGCGCGCCTCAGCGAGCAGGACAGCCTGCAGCAGGACGACGGCAGGTAGAGTGTTGGTATTTTGCCGGCACGGCGCAATCCTGTCCGCTTGAGCCTCCCGAAAGCCTCGCTGCTTTAGGGAGGCCTTCGTTTGCCCAGATAAAACCTACCAAAATGAAGCTGTCGCTTTTTGGTAGGGAGGGTGTATCGTTTTATCATTATGAGGTAACATGAAACTAGACGTTATATACGTATTAGTTATTTCGATATTTCGATAAGAGTGATTAGATATGCCTACACCCAAAAATGCACCGCTTTACCAGCAGATTTATGACGAAATCAAGGATGCGATCGAGAAAGGTGTTTATGCACCCAAGGAGCGTATTCCGTCCGAGCTTGAGCTAGCCGAGCAGTACGAGGTGAGCCGCATCACGGTGCGCCGCGCCGTCGAGGAGCTGTGCTCCGATGGCTACCTGGTTAAGCAGCAGGGCCGCGGCACCTTTGTTTCCACGCCGCACATCAATCGCCAGTTCCACGCCTCGACGCTGCAGACGTTTACCGCGCTGTGTGCCAACAACGGCATGAAGGCCGGTGCACATGTGGTCGATCGCCAGATTGTGCCGGCGCGCCAAAACGAGATGGAGTTCTTTGGCCTGCAGAAGGATGCGCTGCTGCTGCATATCAAGCGCGTGCGTACGGCCGACGGCGAGCCCATCTTTGAGGAGAACATCTTTGTGCCGTTTGACGCCTACCGTGAGCTGTTGACGGCCGATCTTGAGGACAAGTCGATTTTTGCCGAGGTCGAGCGTGTTGGCGGAACGCCGATTGTCTCGGTTGGCTACCGTACGGTCGAGGCCGTTCGAGCTAACGCCGAGCAGGCGGCCGAGCTGGGCATTGCTCCGCACGATCCGCTGCTCAACCTGCGTGCCGGCTTTACCGGTCCCGATGACGAGCCGGTTTTGATGGGTAAGCAGTACTACGTGGGATCGCGCTACGTTATGGTCATGTAAGTTACGCGGTTTTACCAAACCGCGTAACGGGCCGACGCTGCGCCTTTGGTTCCGTCGTTCTAACGAACGACGGACCGGTCGACGCTGCAAACGCCCCTAAGCGGCAATCTGACGTTCAATCGTCGGTCGCGTACCGAAGTACGCTTTCCTCCTCTTTCACGTCACCTTGCTCGCTTAGGGGCGTTTTCGCTGACTTATGCTCAACCAGCGACGTTTCCGCGCTTGTCGGGATAGTCATTGGGGACGCTCTTAAACGACTAGTCTGGGCGGCGGCCGTGTACTGCTGTTCGCGTGGCGGCGTATAATCGGCGGCAGATGACTTGGACGTTAGGAAACCATGACCGATAGCATGCAGCAGATGGCGCTTGACACGCTCGGCGCCTATTTTGGCTACACCTCGTTTCGCCCGGGACAGGACCGCATGGTCGATGCGATCCTTGCCGGTCGTGATGCGCTGGGTGTTATGCCCACGGGCGCCGGCAAGTCCATTTGCTACCAGGTGCCCGCGCTTATGCTGCCCGGCATCACCTTTGTGGTGAGCCCGTTGCTGTCGCTTATGGAGGACCAGACCCGCGCGCTGCTCGCGGCGGGTGCGCGCCCCAGCTATCTCAACTCCAGCCTTACGCCGGCTCAGCAAAATACCGTGCTCAAGCGGGCGCGCGAGGGCCGCTATCAGCTTATGTACGTGGCACCCGAGCGTCTGCTCGAGCCGCGCTTTCTGGCCTTTGCGCAGGAAGCTGCGGCCGAAGGCGGCATCGGCGTTCCGCTCGTGGCTATTGACGAGGCCCACTGCGTGAGCCAGTGGGGCCAGGATTTCCGCCACGCCTACCTGCAGATTCGCGAGTTCATCGATTCCCTGCCGCAGCGCCCCATCGTGGCGGCCTTTACCGCTACGGCGACCGAGCGCGTGCGTGCAGACATTCAGCAAATGCTCGGCCTGCAAAACCCCGCGACGGTGGTGACGGGCTTCGATCGCAAGAACCTCTACTTTGGTTGCGAGGAGATGGGCGACAAGGCCAAGACTGCCTGGGTGCGCGACTACGTGATTGCGCATTCGAGCGAGAGCGGCATCGTGTATTGCTCGACTCGCAAGACGGTCGATGCGCTGGCGGGCGAGCTTGCCGAGGCGCTGGGACCCAGCGGCATTCGCGTGGGCCGTTACCATGCCGGCATGGGCAACGACGCCCGCCGCCAAAGCCAGCGCGCCTTTATCGACGACGATATCCAGGTGATGGTTGCCACCAACGCCTTTGGCATGGGCATCGACAAGCCCAACGTGCGCTACGTGATCCACAACAACGTGCCCGAGAGCATCGAGGCATACTACCAAGAGGCGGGCCGCGCCGGCCGCGATGGCGATCCGGCCAGCTGTCACTTGCTGTGGAACGGTAACGATTTTCGTATGCGCCGCTTTTTGATCGACCGCGGCGATGCGGCCGACGAGGCGCTCGACGACGAGCGGCGCGCGTGGGCGCTTCAGAACCGTTATCGCCTGCTCAGCCAGATGGAGGGCTACTGCAATACCACTGGCTGTCTGCGCGAATACATGCTGCGCTACTTTGGCGACGAGGCGGCGGCCGAGCATGCGGCAGCCGCCGCGGGCGGCACGGCAGACGACGCCGAGGGCTGTGGCAACTGCAGCAACTGCCTCACGCAGTTCGAAGTCGAGGACGTCACCGATATGGCCCGCGCCGCCGTGCGCTATGTGGCCACGCGTCCCATGCGCTTTGGCAAGTCGCTAATCGCCGACGTGCTCCACGGCGGCAACACCGAGCGCATTCGCCAGATGCATCTGGACGAGGACCGCGGGTACGGTGAGCTGTCGAGTGAATCGGTCGGGCGCATCAAGGACATCATCGGCCAGCTGTGCGGTCGTGGTTATTTGGCCACCTCGCAGGGGCAGTACCCGGTCGTGGGGCTGGGCCCGCGCGCCGGCGAGGTCGAGGACGAGGCGTTTGCCTTTACCGTTAAGCGTCGCGCGTTCAAGCGCAAGGCCTCGGCCCGCGCCCGCCGCGCCGTCGATCTGCTGCGCGAGGAAGCCGAGCTGGACCAGCGCCCGCGCGTTGGCGACGATGCCGAGCTGTTCGAGCGCCTGCGTGCCCTTCGCAAGGAGATCTCGACGGAGCTGGAGATGGCGCCGTACATGGTCTTTTCCGACAAGGCCCTGCGCGGCCTGTGCCGCCTGCGTCCACAGACGCGCGACGAGCTGATCCAGGTCAACGGCATTGGCGAGAAAAAGGCCGACGCCTTTGGCGAGCAGTTTATGGCGGCGATTGAAGAATTTGAGTCCGAGCATACGCGGGATGGAGCGCAATGATGGCAGCCGATAGCAAGACCGAACGTTCCGAGCGCGCCGAGGTACCCGCCGTGCCGCTGTACCAGCAGGTCATGGACGACCTAAAGGGCGAGATCGCGCGTGGCGTGTACGCATCCGGCTCGCGCATCCCTGCCGAGATAGAGCTCGCGAAGTCCTACGGCGTGGGGCGTATCACCGTGCGCCGTGCCATCGAGGAGCTGTCGCGCGCGGGGTATCTCAACCGCCAGCAGGGGAGGGGCACGTTTGTGTGCGCTCCTAAGCTCAAGCGCAAGATTCGCCAGAAGGGTGACGTCCAGAGCTTTACTGAGGGTTGTGCTGCCAACGACATGGTGCCGGGTGCGCGTCTGGTGTCGCGCACAGTGGTCGCGGCGACGCACGAGGATGCGGCGTTCTTTGGCGTGGAGCCCGGCTGCGAGCTTATCGTGGTCGAGCGCGTGCGCACGGCCGACGGCATCCCCGTCATGCTCGAGAACAACGCCTTTGTGCTCGCCGACCATCCCTATCTGCAGACGCTGGCCGACGAGGACCTCACCGATAACTCAATCTTTGAGCTCGTTGCCGAGCATTCGGGTCGCGCGCCGCTCAAGTCCGACCCCTGCACCGTGGAGATTGCGCTTGCCGATGCTCAGACGGCCCCGCTGCTGGAGGTGCCGGTCGGCGAGCCGCTCTTCTATATGGAGGCGTACTTTACCGACGCCGGCGGGCGCCCTCTACTGCTCGGCCGCCAAAAGATCGTGGGCTCGCGCTACGTCTTCGACATCTAACGTCCATAGATAGAACAACATAGAACAAATTTACTGAGATGACTTCACGGGCGTTGTTACACGTGCTATAAATAGGACAACATAGAACGACAGCAGGTACGAGCTGTCGTCGTTCAAAGCCGCCCCACAAGGAGGAGCATCAGCATGAACGCACATGATCTGGTTCAGGAAATCATCGAGCGCAAGGGCAAGGTCGAGAACGTCTTTTGGATCGCTTGCGGCGGTTCGATGATCGATCTCATGCCGGCCAACGAGCTGCTCAAGCGTGAGGCCACCACGTTTACCTCGACGGTCTACACGGCACGCGAGTTTTGCCTGATGGCTCCCAAAAGTCTTGGCGAGAAGTCGCTCGTCATCGCCTGCAGCCACAGCGGCAACACGCAGGAGGTCGTCGACGGCTGCGAGATGGCGCTGGCCGCCGGTGCCGAGGTCATTGCCCTTACCGACTGCGAGGGCTCAAAGATCGACAACAGCAAGTGGACTACCTGGGTCTATCCGTGGGGTGAGGGTGTGTCGCAGGCTGAGGTGCCGCAGGGCATCGGCGCTCTGATCGCCGCCGAACTGCTCGACCAGCAGGAGGGCTACGAAGCGCTCGCCGACATGTACGAAGGCCTTAAGCAGATGGACGCGCTGCTGCCCGCCGCCCGCGAGAAGGTCAACGCCGAGCTGGGCGCCCGCTTTGCCGAGCTCTGCCAGCAGCACAAGTTCTTCTACATCCTGGGGTCCGGCCCCAACTTTAGCCAGACCTACGCCATGGCCATCTGCTCGCTCATGGAGATGCAGTGGCAGCACTGCTGCTACATCCACTCCGGCGAGTACTTCCACGGCCCGTTCGAAGCCACCGAGCCCGGCGTGTTCTACTTTGTGCAGCTTGGCGCGGGCGAGTGCCGCCCCATGGAGGAGCGCGCTCTTGCGTTCCTCAACACGCACACCGACACGATCATGGTGCTCGACGCGCTCGAGTACGGCGTGGGCGAGGTACCTGCCAGCGTGCGTTCGTACCTGGAGCCGATCTTCTTCTACAACATGAGCTGCGAGCTGCGCGCCGCCCGCGGCAAGGTCTTCGACCACAGCCCCGAGGTTCGTCGCTACATGGGCATCGAGCAGTACTAAGTAACGGGAAAAGTATTCACCTTCAATTCGCAAGGGCGCTGCGTGAGTCAAAAAAGCGGGCAGCGCCGGGGATTTCCGGCACGGCCCGCTTAGTATCGCGCTTAGATTCGCAAGGTTGTGGCAGCCAGCGGCCTACTTTGCGTCGTAGGCCTCGGCGTCCCACCAGTCGAGCTGGTCGATGTTGTCGCGGATGTGCTGGCAGCTCTTGTGGAAGCCCTCGAGCTCGTACTCGGACAGGTCGAGCGTGTAGACCTCCTCGACGCCCTCGGCGCCGATCATGCACGGCAGGGAGGTAAAGATGCCCTCCTCGCCATACTGGCCGGTCATAAGCGTAGAGGCCGAAAGCACGGCGTGCTCGTTGTGCAGCACGGCGGCGCAGACGCGTGCAGCGGAGTTGGCGACGGCGTACTCGGTGCACTGCTTGCCCTGGTAGGTTACGTAGCCGCCCTTGCGCGCGAGCTCCTCGACCTCCATGTGGTCAAAGGCGTACTTGTCGGGGTTCTCGGCCTGGAGCTCGTTGAGGCTCTTGCCGGCGATGGTCGCGGCCTTAAAGGCGGCCAGCTGGCTAAAGCCGTGCTCGCCGATCATGTAAGCGTCGATGGACTTGGGGCTCACGCCGACCTTCTTGGAGATCTCGGTGCGCAGGCGGGCGGAGTCCAGGCCGCAGCCCGAGCCGATGATCTTCTTGGGATCGTAGCCGGTCAGGTGCCACAGCTCGGTGCACACGACGTCGCAGGGGTTGGAGATGCTTACGAAGATGCCGTCAAAGCCGGCGTCGACGATGCGCTTGGCAAAGGTGCGGGCGGCGTCGGTGGTAAAGAACAGCTCGCCGTCGCGGTTGCCGGCGGCCAGCGCGACCTTGCCGGCGGCGTTGACGATGACGTCGCAGCAGGCCAGCTCCTCGTAGTGGTCGTAGCAGTTGACGATCTTGGTGTTATACGGGACAAACGAAAGGGAGTCGCGCAGGTCCTGGACCTCGGACGTCACCTTGGCCTCGTTGATATCGCACAGGTACAGCTCGTCGGCAATGCCCTGCATAAGCAGGCTGTTGGCGACATGTGCTCCTACGTGGCCCTGGCCGACCACACCGATCTTACGCGTCTGGTACATATGAGTATCCTTCCGGCCGAGTTTTTCGCGTCGAACCATTGTAGCGTCCTGCCGTCACTTTGCTAGGCTAAAGCGCCGTAGATTTTCGGGACATGCCTTAATCTCTACTTTTGGAGTGATTTGGGCCGCTGACGGCATCGCTGGGCGATGTGCTCGCGCGGACGGGGCCGCTCGTTGTACCATAGCTGCAACTGACTCGTAAGGAGCATCCATGCCCATTCGCATTCCCGACGCCCTCCCTGCCGCCGCGCAGCTCGAGAGCGAGAACATCTTTGTCATGACCGAGTACCGCGCGCTGCACCAGGACATCCGCCCGCTGCGCGTGCTCATCCTCAACCTCATGCCCACCAAGATCGCCACCGAGACGCAAATCATGCGCAAGCTCTCCAACACGCCGCTGCAGGTGGAGGTGGACCTGCTGCGCACCAAGACGCACGAGGCCACGCATGTGAGCGCCGGCCACCTGGAGACGTTTTACCGCACGTTCGACGACATCCGCGACATCCACTACGACGGCCTGATCATCACGGGCGCGCCGGTGGAGCAGATGCCGTTCGAGGAGGTCGACTACTGGCCCGAGCTCTGCCAGATCATGGATTGGTCCACCACGCACGTGCACTCTACGCTGCATATTTGCTGGGGCGCGCAGGCCGGCCTGTATCACCACTACGGTATTCAGAAGCACGACCTGCCGGCAAAGGCGAGCGGCGTGTTTGAGCATTATCTGGTGAAGCCGCAAAGCCCGCTGGTTCGCGGCTTTGACGACCGTTTCTATGCCGTGCATTCGCGCAACACCGATGTGCGCCGCGAGGACGTGGAGGCCGAGCCGCAGCTTGAGGTCGTGGCCGTGTCTGACGAGGTTGGCCTGTACATCGTCAAGTCGACCGACAGCCGCCGCTTTTTTGTCTTTGGCCATCCCGAGTACGACACCGACACGTTGCGCCTGGAGTACGAGCGCGACGTGAAGCGCGGCCTCAACCCTCAGGTGCCGGCGCATTACTTCCCGGGTGACGACCCCACCGCCGAGCCGCGCAACGTCTGGCGCAGCCAGGCTCAGTTGCTCTACACCAACTGGCTCAACTACTACGTCTACCAGACCACGCCCTACGACCTAGCCCGCGCCGGCGAGGAGCACTAGGCTACGGCTGCTGCTGTGCCGGCGGCGTGACGAGCGTGGATATCCGGACGGACGAGCGTGGATTTTCGGACATTTACAAATCGAGCGTGGATAATCTCCCACTATTGGCTTGAAACTAGGCTCAAAACGGGAGATTATCCACGCTCATTCTTTAGGCATGTAGATGCCGATGGCTCGGCTAAGCGACGGTGCGCGCAGAGACAAAGTCGCATTTGGCGTAGTCTTGAATCTCGACGGGTTTTTCTTTCTGATAATCCGATGGACCAAGGCTTTAAAATGTGGAGACAGGGACCTCTCGACAACCGCCCTACCTGCAGATATAAGCCATCAGCCTAAAACGTCCAAAACCGTCAAGCATTTGGTCAGCGCCTGGACGGTATTTGGTCAGACTTCGCATGAAACCGTCTGGTACGTTTGCGCCGTTCCAAGATTTGGGAGGCGACATGGGAAACATGACGGCGAATCAAAGGCTTGCAAGTCACATTAAAGCATGCGAACAGCAGATGAGCTGCGTGTACGCGCGCACGGCGGCGGAGGCAAAGCAGATTGAGCGGCGGGCGGAGGCGGGAAGTCTCGAAGCGGTCATGCCGGGGCTGTATGCGCGTCCGGAATACTGGTCCGAGCTCAAGTTTCGGCAGCGTTATCTGCATCGGGTGCGGGCGCTTGCGCAAAAGCACCCCGACTGGACATTTTGCTCCTATACGGCGGCTGTTATCTATGGCCTTTCGGTTTCGCATGCCAATTTGACGCACACCCATATCGCCGCGATGCCAGCCCAATCGACGACGCCGGGCTCTCAGGTCATTCGTCATCGTTATGTTCGTCAAACACGGGCCACCCAGATGGATATCGCCGTAACCGATATCGATCAAACGATTACGGATTGCTTGGTCGATGCATCGTTTGTCGAGGGACTGATCATCGCGGACTCGGCGCTCCATGAGCAACTTTTGTCGAAGGAGCATCTCGTTGAGACTGTCGACAAGCTTGGTCTGAATCGTCGCGGCGTTGTGACGGCGCGCAGGGTTGCACGATGTGCCGATGGGCTGTCGGAAAGTGGCGGCGAGTCCAAGGCGCGTGCCCTGATGATCGAGCGCGGTTGGCAGACGCCGGAGCTGCAAGTTGAGCTGTTCGACCCGGTTGAGCCGGGACGACCGTATCGCGTCGACTACTTGTGGCGCGTGGGCGACCGGCTGATTATCGGGGAGTTCGACGGATTCGTTAAAAGCGAGAAGGCGGCGGAGGAGGGCAAGCTCGCGAAGGCGCAGTTCGATGAGCGCCAGCGCGAGTCGAGACTTTCGCTGCTTGATAACTGCAAGATTGTGCGCTTGTGCTGGGATGATCTAAGGGATCCGACAAAGCTCGATCGCAAGCTCAAGGTCGCCGGCGTGCCGCGTGCGTGCTGAGGCAGTTGCAGGGCGTTTGGCTGCACAAGCGTGGAAAATCGGACGGACGAGCGTGGATTTTCGGACGCTTGTTGAATGAGTGTGGATAATCTCCCGTTTTTGGCTCGTAAGGGGGCTCAAAGTGGGAGATTTTCCACGCTCATCTTGCGGGTGCGATACAGCGGCGGCTAGGCGCTGATGATGTGGGGTAGCGGCAGATCGTGGGCATCGGTGGGAACGTGGTCGACGCGCTGTTCGTCAAAGGCGATGCCGACGATTTGGCATGCGGGCGAGAGCATGGGCAGGTAGCGGTCGTAGCAGCCGCCGCCGTAGCCTAGGCGCGCGCCGGTGCGGTCGAAAGCCACGAGCGGCACGACAACCATGTCGAGAGCCTTGGCGGGCACGATGGGGAAGTGGTCGCTGTCGACGTTCGTGGCTGCGAAGGCCCGCGTGGGATGAGCGATAAACGGGGCCTCGGACGCATCGCCGGCAGAGACTGCCCGCATGCACATGCGCTGGCCACAAGCTGCGGCATCAATTGCCGAGAGCATGCATGGATAGGCTACACGCCAGCCACGCGCGGCGGCCGCAGCGGCAAACGCGGCTGGGTCGACCTCGGAACCCATCGCGGCATAGACGGCAACGGTGCGTTGGCTCGCAGTGCCGCTGGACTCCATCAGCTCAACAAGCCGCGCGCATACAACAGCAGACTTCGCTGCCCGCACATCCAAATCAAGAGCATCGCGCCGGGCAATCACCGCCCGCCGCAACTCAGCCTTATCCATCCCAGCCTCCTCTAGCAAACCTGCCAAAAAGGGACAGGTTTATTTTGGCAGGCTTTATCTGGGCAAACGCGATGGATTCACCCCAAACCACCACAAAGGTGCCTGTCCCCTTTGTGGTTGTTTGGGCCTATGCGGTAATGCTATAACGCCGCAGCGATCGCCTCAGTCACAAACTTATTGAGTGACTCACCCTTCTTTGCCGCTGCCAGCGCTGCTTGCTTGTGGAGCTCAGAGCCCGTTCTTACGTTGAACGACCCCTTAAAAGCCCGCTCGGGTTCCTTGCCCTTCTCGGCGCAAAACTCAAGGTAATCGTCGACGGCGTCGTGGAAGCATTGTTCCACGTCTTCAGCCGTGGAGCCTTCAAATACGATTGCGTCTCTAATGCCGGTGACCATACCTGTTAGCACATGCTGCTCGGCATCGAACTCGACTGGGGCGAAATAGCCCTTGTATGCCAAAACGTTACTCATGACTACCTCCGACATCTTGCAGAAATCGTACGATGTTTCGAATGGTCCCCGCTGTCAATTCGTCAGATGGATGTGGCGCGTGCATTACGAACATCCTGCCATCTGATGGCCTGTAGAAGCGAACGCGCGATCCGGATGTCTTGCCTTTGTTGTCCATTTCAAAGCCATATGAAGCCATGACTTTTAAAAAATCGGTATACCGATACGTCGAAGGGCAGCTAAGCAGTTGGGCGATGAGTTTATCGGTCCGAGTCATCCCGCCTCACATTCTGCAACTATATCCTAGTTGCAATTTAAGTCCGATGCAAGCACCCCTACTATAGAACAAGTGTTCGAATCAACACAAAGACACCTGTCCCCTTTGCGGTGGTTTTTGCTGAAGGGCGGGTGTCTGCGGCTCTTTGTCTCAATCTGTAACAGTAACTCGGCAAAAATGGGCCTAGCTGTTACAGATCGAGACAAAGAGCCGGCGCCATTCGGAAACGTCTCGGTCTGTAACATCTGGAGCCGATATTGCCGCCTAGATGTTACAGATCGAGACAAAACTGGTGGGACGGGCTAAGCTGCCCCGCCCAAGCGGCGGAAAAGAAAAGGTAGATTTTCGGGCATGTCCCAAAAATCTACCTTTGTACGTTAGGCCAGCAGGTCGATGACGTTAAAGCCGGCGTTGCTCTTGGCGATGACGTCGCGGCCGCCAAAGACGCAGGTGGGCGACGCGGCTGCGATGCGCGTCACATCGGCGCCGAGCGAGCGCAGCTCAACGGGCGTGGCCGCGAGCATCTGGGCGCGGCGCTCCTCGCGCGCGTGCGGATCGAGCCCAGCCAGGTAGGTCGTATTGCGGCGCTTGGTGAGCGCGTACGGCTTCACGGGCGCGTCCATGCCGCTCACGCAGCTCACAATAAAGCCCTCAAAGGCGGCCTCGTCGGGCTCAAAGCTGCCGAGCCATTCGCCCGCGCGTTCCATGCGCTCAATCGAGGGGTCGACCGCCGGGTCGCGGTAGGTGTAGAACGCAGTCTGGCGCTCGCCGGCCGCGCGGAATCCGCAGCCGTACGCGCCGCCCTTAACGCGGATCTCGTTCCACAGGTAGTCGTAGGAGAGCGCGTTGGCGGCAACCGCCCAGGCGCCCGTCACGTCAATGCCCAGACGACGCGGATCGCACGCGCGCGCCGCAAAGCAGATGTCGCTGGGGATGACGAAAGCCTCGTGACGGTCGCGCGGCTCCGGCACCACGAGCGCGTTGCGGCCGGCATCGGCGCCGTCGCCCGCGCCAAGCCCCAGGTCGCCCGCGGC
>URSP01000052.1:0-12037 GCA_900550515.1 uncultured Collinsella sp.
GTGGGCATACATCAAGCAGCTGACCCCGGCGGCCGCTCCGCTGTAGCGGATTGGCGCCGGTGAGCGATTGCCTGGCGGGCAAGACACGCCGCGAGATCGGCGCCGCACTTCTACATCACAGCGCGCAGCTCAAACCGATCGCCGTTAATGCGGAACTGGCAGTTGCCGTTCATGCGTTCGACGGCAAGCTTAATGCTCTTGGTTCCAAAGCCGTGTCCGGTGTGCCCGGCTACGGGCATGCCGTCGACCATGCGCGGCGCGCGGTCAAACGTGTTGGAAACTAACAGCAGCAGCTGGCCGTCCTCTAATCGCAGGTCAAAGTCGACGAATCGCTTTCCCTGGGGCGCGGCGCTTGCGGCGGTGATAGCGTTTTCCAAGGCATTTGAGAGCACGCTAAACAGGTCGGCGTCACCTACGTGGATGGTTTCGGGTACGGCGGCGCGCAAGTTGGCGGTAATGCCGTTTCTATTGATATCCGAGTTAAATGACGAAAGCGCGATGTTTACGGTCTCGTTGGCGCAGAAGCGGCGTACGGCGGTGCGGTCGCCGGCTTCGCAGAGTTCGTCGATGCGTTTGAGCGCCTCGTCGGTGTGGCCCTCCTCAATTAAAGCGGCCAGGCCGCGTAGGAAGTGGCGCATATCGTGGCGAAGAATCGACAGCTCGCGCCCAGATTGACGCCAAGCCTCGAGCTCTTTGATGGCGGCGCTGTCGCGGGTCTCGAGCATCCAACGCTCTCGCTCGGCGGTTTCCTTTTCTTCGTATTCGCGTAGGTAAACGGCAAGAAACATAAGATAGAAGGCACAGAGCGCAAATGCCAAAAACTCAACCGTCACCACCGAGCCCGAGTGGAACAGCGTGGTGTAGACGTTGGTGGCATAGTCAAAGACGTAATAGACGAGCGGCAGGATTAAAAGGATGCCCAGCTCGGTGGTGCTTTTAATCGCCAAGCGCGGACCGATGTCGCCGGCCCAATGCAGCAGGACGGCAAAGACGGCGAGTGTGGTCGCGATACGCGCCAGATAGTACGCGATCTGCGAATCGGTTGCGGCAAAGGCGGCGATGCCCATCCAATTGCTGAACTGGCAGCTCAGATAAGCACTCGTAATGCCGAGCGCGGCAAGCAGCGGGCTCAGGCGGTAGCGCGCACACAGGTAGACGATAAGCGGCAGGTGCACGGCAAGTGGATAAACCTGTCGGGCAAATAGTTCGCCGCCAACGACATTGGCGATTGAGAAGGCGGTGCCGGTCAGAATGGTAACGACCACCAGTTCAAGCGCATGACGCCGGTTGATCTCGACACCGCACAGCGCCGCCGAGGCAAAGACGCCAAAGAGTAGCGTTGTGGCGTGGTGGATTGCCCAAAGGACCATTTCGACCGAGGAGGCCATCAGCGCCTCCCACCCTCAAAGCGCACCGCAAAGTAGGCGTCTTGGAATCCCTGCTTGCAGCTGCGCGAAAGCGGGATGCACGCGCCCGAGCGCATGACGATGTCCGTGCGGTCAAAGTGATCGATATTGCGCAGGTTGACCTGGTAGCTGCGGTGGCATTTAAAGAAGACCGCGTTTTGCTCCAAGCGGTCCTCGACGCTGCGGAACGACTCGAGTGCCTCGATATCGCGTCCGTCGCGCAGGTGGAAGACCACGTGCTTGTTGCGCGCCTCGGCATATTCGATGTCGGACAGGCGCAGGGCGTGGTAACCAAAGGACGTTTTGATCACGAGCTCGTCGGTTGCCGGCGGGCGCATGCTCGAAAGCTCGTCGAGTAGCTGTGCCAGGCGTTCGTAAGACACGGGCTTGAGCAGATAGTCGAAGGCGCGGACCTCGTAGGACTCCAGTGCAAACTCGGGCGATGAAGTGAGAAACACCAGGCGCACGGCGGTGTCGGCCTGGCGCAATTCGCGCGCGGTGTCCATGCCGTTGACGAGCGGCATGATCATGTCGAGCAAGATGATGTCGGCGCGCGATGCGGCATGGCGGGCCAGCAGGTCCTCGCCGCGCGTGACGAGCGCAACATCGACCGCCGTGCCCGTCTCGGTCGACCAACGGTCGATCATCCGGTGCAGTCTATCTAGAAAAGCGACATCATCGTCGCAGGCAATAATCTTGAGCATTCTGGGCCCCCTTAGTAGTTCGATTTTGCCACATTGGGTGCGGACCGCTCGCGGAGGCGTGTCCCATTTGCGCCCCACGTCGTGCAACTCGCGCCGAGCGGTATTGCGGTGGCGAAAGATGCCTCCTGCGCTATCGAGAGCTCGGCTATCCTCAGCTTGCCAGTTCGAAAATGGACCTGCCGCATGATTGAATCTTTATTTCAACTTTACACCTAGGTTTACAGCTGTCTTGTCAGCTGTAAACCTAGGTGTCATACTAAAGCCCCAAGATTCGCCAAAAGAGAGGGGCCTTGATGGCACAGAGCGCGAACATGGATGCGTCGGAGCTTGCACGCGATATCGCGGCCGGCCTGGCATCGGCAACGACGGCAACGGAGCGTGCGGCACTGGTGCCCGCAGAGCTCGTCGAGGCCATTCAGCAACTAAAAACCCAACGTGACGCGGTGATCCTGGCGCACTATTACGTGGCGCCCGAGGTCCAAGCCGTTGCCGATTACGTCGGCGACAGCTTCTACCTGGCAAAGCTCGCCAAAAGCCTGCCGCAGCAGACCATCGTGTTGTGCGGCGTGGAGTTTATGGGCGAGAGCGCCAAGCTGCTCAATCCCACTAAGACCGTGCTGCTGCCCGAGCCGGGCGCGGACTGTCCCATGGCGCACATGGTCAAGCGCGAGACGGTCGACGCGGCGCGCGCCGAGTACGGCGACGACCTGGCCGTGGTGTGCTACGTCAACTCCACGGTCGAGATCAAGAGCTGGAGCGACGTGTGCGTCACCAGCTCCAACGCCGTCAAGATTGTGTCCGAGCTGCCGCAGCAGCATATCCTGTTCATTCCCGACCAAAACCTGGGCCGCTTTGTAGCCGAGCAGGTGCCGCAAAAGCACGTCATCCTCAACAACGGCTACTGCCCGCGTCATCACATTATCACCGTCGAGCAGATCGTCGACGCGCAGGAGGCGCACCCCGACGCGCTCGTGCTGGCGCATCCTGAGTGCAAGGCCGACGTCCTAGCCGAGGCCGACTACATCGGCTCCACCGCCGGCATCATCAAGTATGCCGAGGAGTCCGACGCGAGCGAGTTCATTATCGTGACGGTCCGCGGCGTGCTCTACGAGCTCGAGCGCCGCTGCCAGGGCACCGGCAAGAAGTTCTACTTCCCCGCGGTGCAGCCCACCTGCGTCAACATGGACCTCATCACGCTCGAAAAGCTCGTGCGCTGCCTGGAGACGGGCGAGGGTGAGGTGCAGATCGGTGTGTCGGACGAGGCTGCCGACCAGGCCAAACTTACGCTCGACCGTATGCTCGAGTACGCAGCGCGCTAGAACAATGTGGCATGAGGGATGGTCCCTTATGCCACATTCAAGGGAGAGGATTCCTGTGGAAACCAAGCAATACCCCGATATGGAGTGCGACGTCGTCATTGCCGGCTGCGGCGTGGCGGGTCTGTACGCGGCCCTCAATCTGCCGACGAGCACGCGCGTGATCATGCTCTCCAAGGGCGCGGTCGATGAGTGCGATTCGATGCTCGCGCAGGGCGGCATTTGCGTGCTGCCCGAAGGCTCGGACTACGATGCCTTCTTTGAGGACACCATACACGCCGGCCACTACGAGAACCGCCGCGAGAGCGTCGACATCATGATTCGCTCGAGCCGCTCGGTCATCAACGACCTGCTAGCGATGGGCGTGGATTTTGAGCGCAAGGCCGACGGCAGCCTCAATTTTACCCGCGAGGGCGCGCACAGCCGTCCGCGCATTGCCTTCCATGCCGACATTACGGGCAAGGAGATCACGACCAAGCTGCTCCAGGCCGTTCGCAAGCTGGACAACGTGCAGATTTTGGAGCACGTGGCCATGACCGACATCCTAACGGGCGAGCGTGACGGCGCCACGGTGTGCACCGGCGTCGTCGCCGTTCCCGTGGACGAGAACAGCTCGGTTCGTCCTGCCGACGAGCTGGCAAATGCCGCCGAGGGCGTGCATGCCGGCGAGCCGTTTAAGATCAATGCCCGCCACACGCTGTGGGCGACGGGCGGCATCGGCGGCGTATACGACCATTCGACCAACTACCCGCAGCTCACGGGCGATGCCTGCTACATTGCTCAGGAGCATGGCATTAAGATGGAGCACTTGGACTACGTGCAGATCCACCCCACGGGACTGTTCTCACCGCAGCCGGGCCGCACCTTCCTGATCAGCGAGAGCTGCCGCGGCGAGGGCGCGATTTTGCTCAACGCCGCCGGCGAGCGCTTTACCGACGAGCTTCAGCCGCGCGATGTGGTCGCCGCCGCCATCCGCGAGCAGATGAAGCAGGATGACACCGAGCACGAGTGGCTGAGCTTTGCCCCCGTCGAGCGCGACGTGGTGACCGGGCACTTTGCCAACATCCGCGCGCGCTGCCTGGAGGACGGCCGCGACATCTTGGACGAGCCCATTCCCGTTACGCCGACGCAGCACTACTTTATGGGCGGCGTGTGGGTCGACAAGGACGGCCGCACCTCGATGCCCGAACTCTACGCCGCGGGCGAGACGGCCTGCAACGGCGTTCACGGCAAGAACCGCCTTGCATCAAACAGCCTGCTCGAGGCGCTGGTCTGGGGTCGTCGCGCCGCGTGGTACATGCGTACCGGCGAGTCGCTGGCCGTGGAGCAGGCGGGCGATCCCGCGCTCGATGGCCGTCATCGCGCTCTGAGCGCCGACACCCTGGCAATCGATGATTTGGCCCGTGCCGCCGGCACGCAGGCCGTGGAGGAGTAGACCATGAATCCCATTACCATGAAGCTCGTCGTCGATGATCTGATTCTGCAGGCTCTGCGCGAGGACATTACGTTTGAGGACGTGAGCACGGCGAGCGTGTGCCCCACGGCGCGTCCCGCCACGGTGGAGCTTATCGCCAAGGCCGACGGCATCATCGCCGGCTTGGATGTGTTTGCCCGCACCTTTGAGCTGCTGGATTCGCAGAGCTCGGTGCTGCTCGACGTTGCCGATGGCGACGAGGTGCATGCCGGCGACCATGTGGGTCAGGTGCGCGGCGATGCGCGCGTGCTGCTTTCGGGTGAGCGCGTGGCGCTCAACTACCTGCAGCGCATGAGCGGCATCGCTACCTATACGCACAGCATGGCCGCGGCGCTCGAGGGAACCAAGACCGTGCTCGTCGACACGCGCAAGACCACACCGGGCATGCGCGTGTTTGAGAAGGCGGCGGTCGAGATCGGCGGCGGCAGCAACCACCGCTACAACCTGTCGACGGCCGTCATGCTCAAGGACAACCACATCGATGCCGCCGGTGGCGTGACGCGCGCGATCGAGATGGCGCGCGCCCACGCATCGTTTACCACGACGGTCGAGATCGAGTGCGAGAACCTGGACATGGTGCGCGAGGCCGTGGAGGCCGGTGCCGATATCATCATGTTCGACAACATGACCCATGACGACATGGCCGCCGCCATAGAGCTTATCGCCGGTCGCGCCAAGACCGAGTGCTCGGGCAATGTGGATGCCAGCAATATCCGCGCCCTGGCTGATCTGGGCGTCGACTACATTAGCTCGGGGGCGTTGACGCACTCTGCGCCGATTCTCGACCTCTCGCTTAAGCACCTGCGTCTGCTGGACGGTAAATAATGAACGCCCGCGAGCGTCGCCGTGCCATCATGGCCGTGCTCGAGGGGGCCAAGGGGCCCGTATCGGGCAGCGCGCTTGCCCGCGAGGTGGGTGTGAGCCGCCAGATCGTGGTGCAGGACATCGCCCTGCTGCGCGCCGATGGGCACGATATCGTGGCGACCAACCGCGGCTACGTGCTGCAGGAGGCCCCCAGCAGCCCCGCCGTGCCTACGCGCTTGGTCAAGGTTCGCCACAGCGTGGAGCAGGCAGGCGATGAGCTCACGAGTATCGTCGACGCCGGCGGCGCCGTGCTCAACGTGATTGTCAATCACCGCGTGTACGGTAAGATTACGGCCGACCTGGACATCCGCAATCGTCGCGATGTCGAGCGCTATCTGCGCGATATCGAGAGCGGCAAGAGCTTTCCGCTGCTGACGGTGACCAGCGGCTACCACTTCCATCGCATTGCGGCGGAGGACGAACAGACCCTCGACGAGATCGAGGCGATGCTCAAGGAAAAAGGCTACCTAGCAGACCTGATGCCCTACGAAGACGATTTGTCCTAGTCGACGCCGCATCTATAAGTTGCGGTGAAATAGTTTCTAAAATCGGCATCCAAGACATAAAACAGGAACTATTCCACCGCAACTGCCAAGGGTCCCGCTCCAAATTAGCTGCCCACATATGCAAAAGGAGGCCTCCGCGGCGATGCGGAAGCCTCCTTTTTTGTGCACGGTGTACTTTTGAGTGTGCAAGTGGGGAGTTGTTACTCCTCGACGATCTCAGTGATCGCGCCAGCGGGGCAAGCGTCCTGGCAAGCGCCACAGGCGACGCAGGAGTCCTCGTCAGCGACGGTAGCGACGTCCTGGAGCTCCAGAACGCCAGCGGGGCAGGAGTCGACGCAAACGCCACAAGCGATGCACTCGTCGGCATCAATTACGGGATGAGCCATGGTAGTTTCCTCTCTGTTGACCGACGCTACAGGCGATGCGCGCCGGTTTGATTCGGGCAAAAACATACCACGGGAGCGACCGTTTGCAATACCCTCTGACCGGCATCTTCATACCGTTCGCCGAGTATGCCAAGGTTTACTAAAAAACGCGCAGGTGGGGCCGTTGAGCTGCGCAAATGTTAGCTAAAGGTGACTTGAAATATTGAGCTATTGAGCGCGCCTGCGGAAAGGGCATCCCGTTATTTGGCCGAAAAACGGGTCGTAGTTTCCGGTTGGGCCCGCTAGCGGAAACTGCGACCCGGTATCAGCTCTCAAAACGGGATACGGTTTCCGGTTGAGCCTTCAGACGGAAACCGCGGCCCGGAATCCACGCTCAAAACGGGACGAGCTTTCCGCAAGGCAGCCCCAGGCACCCTCGGACCCAAGCCTCAGCCATCTCTACATAGATCTCGATAGATTTGTCTAGAACTCAAACAGCGCATCTACCTGCGCATTTAAGAACCTAAACTCTTGGCAATAAGAAATCTTATATGAATTGACTTAGATTTTGTATATTCCGGCCCATAAGGGGATACACTACATCCTGAAAGACAAGCCGAAACACCGTTCGGCAGACCGCCGAGTCGGTGCAAACGCACAAGAGAGAGGGAATTTCTAATGGGCAAGATTCTTGGTATCGACCTTGGTACTACTAACTCCGCTATGGCCGTCCTCGAGGGCGGTTCTCCGACCATTATCGTGAACGCCGAGGGCGACCGCACCACCCCGTCCGTTGTTGGCTTCCGTGCCGACGGCGACCGCGTCGTGGGTAAGGCCGCTAAGAACCAGGCTGTCACCAACCCCAAGAACACCGTGTTCTCCATCAAGCGCTTCATGGGCCGCAAGTACTCCGAGTGCACCTCCGAGATCAAGACCGTGCCGTATGAGGTCAAGGAGGGCCAGGGTGGCCGTGCCGTCGTCGATATCGAGGGCAAGGATTACACCGCCGAGCAGGTGAGCGCCATGACGCTCGCAAAGATGAAGGCCGACGCCGAGAAGTATCTGGGCGAGACCGTCACCGACGCCGTCATCACCGTCCCGGCCTACTTCAACGACGCCCAGCGTCAGGCCACCAAGGACGCCGGTAAGATCGCTGGCCTCAACGTCAAGCGTATCGTCAACGAGCCGACCGCTGCTGCTTTGGCCTATGGCCTGGACAAGCAGGGCACCGACCAGC
Organism: uncultured Collinsella sp.; assembly: GCA_900550515.1. Lineage (GTDB taxonomy): Bacteria > Actinomycetota > Coriobacteriia > Coriobacteriales > Coriobacteriaceae > Collinsella. The sequence goes on from URSP01000052.1 coordinate 7,873, forward strand.
GCATTCTGGTCTTCGACCTGGGCGGCGGTACCTTCGACGTCTCCATCCTCGACCTCGCCGACGGCGTGTTTGAGGTTCTGTCCACCTCGGGCGACAACCACCTGGGCGGCGACGACTGGGATCAGCGCGTCATCGACTGGATGGCCGATAAGTTCCAGCAGGAGAACGGTGTCGACCTGCGTCAGGACCCCATGGCCCTGCAGCGTCTGAAGGAGGCCGCCGAGAACGCCAAGAAGGAGCTCTCCGCTGCCCAGCAGACCACCATCAACCTGCCGTTCATCACCATGAACCAGTCCGGCCCGCTGCACCTCAACTACACGCTGACCCGCGCCGAGTTCGAGAAGATCACCCGCGACCTGCTCGAGCGCTGCAAGCAGCCTGTCACCAACGCCCTGCGCGACGCCAAGCTTAAGCTCTCCGATCTGACCGAGGTCATCCTCGTCGGCGGCTCCACCCGTATGCCCGCTGTCCAGGAGCTCGTCAAGACCATGACCGGCAAGCAGCCCAACATGTCCGTGAACCCCGACGAGGTCGTTGCCGATGGCGCTGCCGTCCAGGGCGGCGTGCTCACCGGCGACGTCGAGGGCATCCTGCTGCTCGACGTTACCCCGCTGTCGCTGGGCGTCGAGACCATGGGCGGCATCATGACCAAGATGATCGACCGCAACACCACGATCCCGACCTCCAAGACCGAGGTCTACTCCACCGCTGCCGACAACCAGACCAGCGTCGAGATCAACGTGCTCCAGGGCGAGCGCGAGCTTGCTCGCGACAACAAGTCGCTCGGTAAGTTCCAGCTGACCGGCATCCCGGCTGCCCGCCGCGGCGTGCCGCAGATCGAGGTCACCTTCGACATCGACGCCAACGGCATCGTCAAGGTCTCCGCTAAGGACAAGGGCACCGGCAAGGAGCAGCAGATCACCATTTCCGGCTCCACCGCGCTTTCCGACGACGAAGTCGATCGTATGGTCAAGGACGCCGAGGCTCATGCCGAGGAGGACAAGAAGCAGAAGGAAGAGGTCGAGGTCCGCAACCAGACCGACAGCCTGTGCTACTCCACCGAGCAGACCCTCAACGAGCTGGGCGACAAGGTTTCCGCCGACGTGAAGTCCAAGGCCGAGACCGCTATCGCCGACGCCAAGAAGGCGCTCGAGGGCTCTGACGTCGAGGCTATCAAGGCCGCCGGCGAGTCCCTGCAGTCCGTGGCCTACGAGCTGGCCCAGGTTGTCTACGCCGACGCTCAGCAGCAGACCGACGGTGCCGCTGGCGCCCAGCCTGCCGACGATGACGTTGTCGACGCCGACTACGAGGTTGTGGACGACGAGGACAAGTAATCATGTCCGCCCGTAAAGCTCGCACGGAGGCGGCCGCCGTTGGTGCCGCCCCCGTTGACTCTGAGGAGAAGGACGTGAAGATTCCCGTAGAGGCCGTCGACGATACCGAGGCCAACGAGGCCGCGGCCGCTGAGGCTGTCGAGAACCAGGTAGAGGATTCCAACAAGGAGGCGACGATGACCGAGGACGAGATGGTGGAAGCCGCTATCCGCGCCGGTGAGGAAGCCGCCGACAACGACTTTAAGCTCAAGTTCGAGCAGGCCCAAAAGGAGCTCGCCGACGTGCGCAGCGAGCTCGATGCTGCGGCAGAGGCCCAGAAGGCCGCCGAGGACAAGGCAAAGGACGCCACCGAGCGCACCGCCCGTCTGCAGGCCGACTGGGAGAACTTCCGTCGCCGCACTGCCAACGAGCGCATCGCCGAGCGCGAGCGCGCGACCGAGAAGCTCGTCACTGCGCTGCTGCCGGTGGTCGACGATATCGAGCGTGCGATCGACCATGCCCGCAGCCAGGAGCTTGCCGACGACTTTAAGCAGTTCGTCGACGGCGTCGACGCGGTGCATGCCAAACTGCTCGATGTGTTTGCGCACGAGGGCGTTGAGCCCATCGACCCCAAGGGCGAGGCGTTCAATCCGCTCGAGCACCAGGCCGTGGGTCGCGTCGAGGACGCGTCGCAGTACGACGAGACTGTCAACGACGTGTACCAGAAGGGCTACCGCATGGCGGACCGCATCCTGCGTTCCGCGATGGTGACGGTGACCTACGGTGGCGAGAAGCGCCCCGCACCGGAGCCCGAAGCGGCGCCCGAGGATGCTGCGGCCGATACGGCCGAGAGCACCGAGGAGTAATTGAGAAGGGCCCCGGGGCAACACCCGGGGCCCTTTCTGGCCTAGTGCCATATGAAAGTATGAGCCGCCGCCCGCTGGGCGACGGATGAAACAGGAGAGGAGCTACGATGGCTGCAGGCAAAACCTTCTATGACATCCTGGGCGTATCCAAGAGCGCCTCCGACAAAGAGATCAAGAGCGCGTTTCGCAAGCTCGCGCAAAAATATCACCCCGATGCCGGCGGCGACGAGGCCAAGTTCAAGGAGATCAGCGAGGCCTACGAGACGCTTTCGGACGAGAAGAAGCGCAAAGAGTACGACCAGATGCTCATGTTTGGCGGTATGCCGGGCGCAGGCGGCGCGTATGGCGGCGGCTACGGTGCCGGCGCGGGTGCCAGCGGCTGGGGCGACATCTTCGACAGCATCTTTAGCGGCAACGGTGCCTGGGGTAGCGATTGGGGCTCGGGCTTTGCCGGGGCTGCGGGCGCTGCCGGTGCCGGCGCGGGTCGCAGCCGCGCTCGCAAGGGCGGCGACCTGTCGTTGACTGTCGACGTAACGGCCGAGGATGCGTTCCGCGGCGTGACGCACAAGGTCACCTACCGCATTCCCTCGACAGGCGAGCAGCAGATCATCACGGTCTCGGTGCCTGCGGGTGCGGTCGACGGCGGCAAGCTGCGCTACAAGCGTCGCGGCGAGTATGGCGTTGCGGGTGGCGAGCGCGGCGACCTGGTCGTGACCACGCATGTGGAGGAGCACCCGCTGTTTAAGCGCAAAGGCGCCGACGTGACCATGGAGGTACCGGTCTCGGTCTACGAGGCGGCGCTCGGCTGCACGGTGGACGTGCCGACGCCCGGCGGTGCGACGGTTCGTCTGAAGGTGCCCGCGGGTACCCAGACGGGCAAGAAGTTCCGCTTTAAGGAAATGGGGGCGCCCGACGTTAAGCACCGTGGCCGCACAGGCGCGCTGCTCGTCGAGATCAAGGTGCAGGTCCCCACGAACCTATCCGATGACGAGCGCGATGCCATGACCAAGCTGCGCGAGACCGACACACGCGACTATCGCGAGAAGGTCAACCGTTACAAGGCGACGTACTAGGGCGGTCGCGGCGCACGCCCGCGCCCACGGGCTTATGATGGACGATAACGAGACGGAAAGGGGTCAGGTAGCATGGCCGAGGACAATAGGAACAAACCGCTGTACATGATCAGCGTGGCGGCCGAGCTGACCGGCATGCACCCGCAGACTCTGCGCGTCTACGAGTCCAAGGGCCTGGTGAACCCCCAGCGCTCGGGCGGCAATACGCGCCTGTATTCGCGTGCCGATATCGAGCGCCTGGAGCTCATCAACCAGCTGACCGACGAGGGCATCAACCTTGCCGGCGTGGTGCGCATCCTCGATATGAAGGAGCGTGCCGAGGAGCGCGAGCGCGAGAATGAAAAGCTCCGTGCCCGCGTGCGCCAGCTCGAGGACGAGCTGCACGAGTACAAGATGCAGAAGAAGATCACCGCCCTGGTCCCGCGCGACGGCTCAGTTAACCCCGAACAGGTCATGCGCAAACTTTTGGGCGCCGGCGGGGATCTCTAGGTTACGGCGTTTTACCAAACGCCGTAACCGGCCGACGCTGCGCGCCGCCCAGGGCGACAATTTGTCATTCAAAAGGCGAGGCATGACCAGAAGGTCAATGCCTCGCCTTTTTCATGCCAACTTGTTCGCCCTGGACGTCGCTCGCTGTCCGTCCTCTACCTGCGGCGTTGCCTTGCTCCGGATGCGGTAGTCATTGGGGACGTTCTTAAATGAGTGGTCAAGGGGGACACTCTTGCGGTATTTGGCACTTGGGGACGTTCCTTATGTGCCGGCACTTTGGGACACTCCTTGTCAAGAGATTGGCGAAAGATGCTTGTCATGTACTTTACTGAGATAAAGTGAACGTGCAGATTCGTAACCCACTTGCAACCGTTCTATGGCACGATATTGAACGAATGTATGCTATGCGCCCAAATCTTTTGGG
>URSP01000053.1:0-11871 GCA_900550515.1 uncultured Collinsella sp.
CGAGGCCGAGCGCAAAATGGATTCTAAAAAACACCTTGCCAAATAGGAGCGTCAGCCGCGAAGCGGCGAGGACGTTTGAGAGACAAAGTGCGTAGGCCTCACCGGGTCTCCAGTGGGAGTTGAGTCCCTTTAGAACTTGTCGTGGAAGGTACGCGCAATGACCTCGTCCTGCTGCTCCTTGGTGAGCGTGTGGAAGTTCACGGCATAGCCGGAAACGCGGATGGTCAGCTGCGGATACTTCTCGGGGTGAGCCTGAGCGTCGAGCAGCGTCTCACGGTTGAAGACGTTGATGTTCAGGTGGTGGCCACCCTTCTCGGCGTAAGCGTCGAGCATGTGGACCAGGTTATCGGCCTGAGTCTCGGAAACTTCAGAAACCTTCATAATGTGTCTCCTTCGATTAATAGGCGCCGGCCGAAACCGGCGCGCTAATCAGTAATCGTTATTGTTAGTATAGCACTAACAATAGTTACTCGCCCAGCTGATCAAGGTCGATATCGCCAAAGAACACCTGGTCCTCCTTGCCGAGCGCACTCGGGATGATGGAGAAGGTGTTGGAGATGCCGTCCTGAGCATCGCGGAACGGGAGCTTGGAAACCGAAGACAGCGAAGCGATGGCGCCATGGCTATCGCGCTTGTGCATGGGGTTAGCACCCGGGGCGAACGGCTGGCCAGCCTTGCGGCCGTCGGGCGTGGAGCCGGTCTTCTTACCGTACACGACGTTGGAGGTAATGGTCAGAACCGAGGTCGTGGGCACGGAGTTGCGGTAGGTGTCGTTCATGCGGATGTACTCCATGAACTGGTGCACAACGTCGTGAGCGATCTGGTCGACGCGGTCGTCGTCGTTACCGTACTTGGGGAACTCGCCCTCGGTCTCGAAGTCGACGATGATGCCGTTCTCGTCACGGACGGGGTGGACCTTGGCGTACTTGATGGCGGACAGGGAGTCAGCCACGACGGAAAGGCCAGCGATGCCCGTAGCGAACCAGCGGTGCACGTGCTTGTCGTGCAGAGCCATCTGGATACGCTCGTAGCAATACTTGTCGTGCATGTAGTGAATGATGTTCAGCGAGTTGACGTACACGCCAGCGAGCCACTTCATCATGTCGTTGTACTTGGCCACAACGTCGTCGTAATCGAGCGTATCGCCCTCGACGGCGCGGTACTTGGGGCCGACCTGCTTCTTGGAGACCTCGTCAACACCGCCGTTGAGTGCATACAGCAGGCACTTAGCCAGGTTGGCGCGAGCGCCGAAGAACTGCATCTCCTTGCCAATGCGCATGGAGGACACGCAGCAGGCGATACCGTAGTCGTCGCCGTGATAGACGCGCATGAGGTCGTCGTTCTCGTACTGGATCGAGGAGCTGGCGACAGAAGTCTTGGCGCAGAACTTCTTGAAGTTCTCGGGCAGACGGGTCGACCACAGAACGGTCATGTTGGGCTCGGGGCTGGTGCCCATGTTCTCGAGCGTGTGCAGGTAGCGGTAGCTCATCTTGGTAACGAGCGTACGGCCGTCAACACCCATGCCGCCGATGGACTCGGTGACCCACTGCGGATCGCCGGTAAACAGGGCCTGGTACTCGGGGGTACGGGCAAACTTGACCATGCGGAGCTTCATGATGAAGTGATCCACGAACTCCTGGATCTGCTCCTCGGTGAAGGTACCGTTGGCAAGGTCGCGCTCAGCGTAGATGTCGATGAACGTAGAGGTACGGCCGATGGACATAGCGGCGCCGTTCTGCTCCTTGACGGCAGCGAGGTAGGCGAAGTACATCCACTGGATGGCCTCCTGCGTGTTGGTAGCAGGGTTGGAAATGTCGAAACCATAGGTCTCGGCCATCATCTTGAGCTCGCCGAGGGCGCGGATCTGCTCCTGCAGCTCCTCGCGATCGCGGATGTTGTCGGCGGTCATGACCGTCGGGGTGGAAGCCTTCTGGGCCTCCTTGTCCTTGATCAGGTAGTCGACGCCGTACAGGGCAACACGACGGTAGTCGCCGATGATGCGGCCGCGGCCATAGCCATCGGGCAGACCGGTGATGATGTGAGCCGAGCGGCAAGCACGCATCTCGGGGGTGTAGACATCGAAGACGCCAGCGTTGTGGGTCTTGCGCTCGAAGGTGTAGCGCTCGACAACGTTCTCGTCGACCTTATAGCCGTGCTGGCTGGCAGCCTGACAAGCGATGCGGATACCACCGTTGACGTGCAGCGCGCGCTTGAGCGGCTTGTCGGTCTGGAGGCCGACGATGGTCTCCTTCTCGCGGTGGGCGTTATCGATGTAGCCAGCGGGGTGGCTCACGATACCCGTGACGATCTTGGTGTCCATATCGAGGACACCACCCTGCTCGCGCTCCTTAAGCAGCAGGTCGAGAACCTCGCCCCACAGCTCCTTGGTACGCTCGGTCGGACCGACGAGGAACGACTCGTCGCCCTCGTAGGGGGTGTAGTTCTTCTGGATGAAGTCTCGGACGTCAACTTCTCCCGTCCAGATGCCTTCCTTGAAGCCTTCCCATGCCTCCTGCATTGTGTAACCACGCTCCTAGTTACGTGTAATGCGGCGCTCTCTCACACCGCTGCTTATTGAATTCTTGAATGTTCGGCTTGCACTACCGGCTTCTTCCGTTCTTCACCACACGTCGGTGCAGGGAAAAACGTTTGTCTACCTTGGAACTACAACCCAAAACCCAAGATTTCACCCGTCTGAGAAGGATAACATAGCGACCCTCTCCATCTGGGCTGTTATATGTTTCTTTTTTTATATCATAAAGGCGTTTTTTACAAACCCGCAGGAAATGCGAGCGCGAACAACTACCGTTCACCGATTTGTATGTTATTTTTCCTTGCCTTTGTACGACGTTCGCTCTAGCTGTTATGCCAGCTTTAGCAGGGTAAAGTGTCCTAGAGACCCTACAGAAACTGCAGGGCGGCCACGGGATCCCCCGTGGCCGCCCTGTGGCGTAGCTAGTTTTTAGCTTTGATTGCCGCTTGGCATTAGGCGGCTGCGGCGGCCTTGTCGGTCGTTGTCTTGCTATCGCCGTTGCCCTGGCCCTCAAAATGCTTGTAGCACCAGCTGGTGACCAGCGGGGTCAATATAGCCGTCACGATTGCGCAGGCAGCAACCTGTGCCGTAGCCGTCGCGAGCACGGCGCCACCGTACATGGCCCCGTTGACGCTTGCCATGGCAGCAGGCGTAGCCACATTGGCTCCGGCGCAGCTCGAAATGGCCGCACCTGCGACACCCGTGCCGCCCGTGAGCTTGTCGACCGCGATGACGGGAATTGCAAAGATCACCGAGCAGATCACGCCGAGCAGAATACCGGGAAGACCGCCATTAATGAGCTGGCCAAAGGTCATGGTCGAGCCCATGGCAAAGAAGACGAGCACGATGACGGCGGAAAGTGCCGGTGCCATCATCTTCTTAAAGCTGGGGAAGACGTTGCCCAGAATAATGCCGACGACGATCGGCAGGATGGCGCCCACGAGCGACCAGCCGATCGGAGCCTGACCGGCAGCGCCGAGCACGATCATCGTGACCGGAGGGCCGACAACCAGCGTGGTGATGGCGACGGCGCCACGCTCGGCCTCATTGCCCATGGTGCCCATCAGACCAGCGTACATAGCGTTGTTGGCGCCGGTGCAAGCCGCCAGCATCACCATGGCAGAGATGCCAAACAGGTTGTCGTTGAACACATAAAGGATGAGCAGCGACACGGCAACGACCACGATCTGCTTGACGGCGATGATGATGGCGCCGCGTGCAGCGGCGGCAGGAGCACTCTTAAACGAAATCGTCGTACCGACGATGAGCAAAAAAGCGCCCACGAGCGGGCCTGCGCCCTGCTGGGTCATACCAAGCGTAAAGCTGCCGAGCGTTTTAAACAGGTCGGGGAATAGCGTGTTGAGCAGGCAGCCCAGCAAAAGCGGCACCAAAATATTGGCACCCGGGATGGAGGACATCTTAAAGAACGGCTCCTTTGCCGCCGGCGCCTCCACCGCAGTCGATTCACTCATATATATCTCCTTTGGATGCATGCGAATCGTAGCCGCACGCGCCTATGTCAGAAAGAAGGCGACGGTCCCGAGTCGCAGGAGCCGTCGCCGAATTAACGTCGCGGGGTATTACCCGTCCAGAACGATGCCACCGTCGCAGTCACCGATCTCGCCGTTCACGAAGCTGGCGAGGTCGGAGGCAAAGAAGAGCACCATCTGCGCAGGCTCGCTGGCCTGGGCGGCACGGCCCAGAGGAATACCGTTGATGATGCGCTGAGAGTTCTCGTCAGAGAGAATCGAGGTCATATCGGTCAACGTGAGCGACGGGCACACAGCGTTGCAGCGAACGCCGAACCTACCGCCCTCCTTGGCGACTGCCTTGGTTAGACCGTTAACACCGGCCTTGGAGCTCGCGTAAGCCGCGGTGCCGAGCAGGCCGCCGCCGATCTTGCCAGCAACAGAGCTCACGTTGACGATAGTGCCGGCATGGGCAGCCTTAAAGTGCGGGTACACGGCGTTCATCATGGTAAAGGTGCCGTTGAGGTTGATGTCGATGGTACGGCGCCACTCGGTGTCGTCGATCTCGTCGAACTTCTTGGTGCTGATGACGCCAGCGCAGTTGATCAGGATATTGGTTTGCGGCAGGTCTGCGAAAATCTGTTCGACGGTCTCGCGCGCCTTGGGCGCATCGGCGACATCGAGCTGATAGAACTTGTTGCCCTCGCCAAGCTCGGCCACTGCGGCCTCGCCCTTAGCAGCGTTCCTTGCGATGAGCGCGACATGTCCGCCGCCCGCGACGATGCCCTTGGCGATCTCGAGGCCAATGCCCTGAGTGCCGCCCGTGACAATCGCGGTCTTGCCCGTGAAGTCAAATGCCATGACTCCATCCCCCTTTATATAAGGTGTCTCCTCGCGGGAAGTTGGAGCATCGCACGTGGCGATTATATGAGTCCCAGTCGTCATGGTGGTGACAACCCCTCGCCTAACCGCGTGCATGATAGTTCTTTGAAACGCTGCAATTCTTGAATGATTTTAATTCTTTATGCGTTCTTTATATTGCCTAGCAACCAGGTAGTTTTTGGGACAGGGCTAACGATCTGCCCCAAACTTTACTGGCACCGACGGTGTACGGAGGTCGCCTAAAGGTAGTTTTCTAGGCATGTCCCAAAATCTACCGTATAGAGCGCGCGTGCAGGGGTATCATCTTTCACCGAAAATAGTTTCTAGTGTTAGGGGTTTTCGGTGGAAGATACCGATTTCCGTGAACTTGGGCGTCAGCTCCTTACCGAGTTTGGTGGCATTCACCAGCGCATTTCACGCTTTGCGGACAAAGCCCTCGGCGGCGAGATGGCCGTCATGCGCGCCCTCATACTCGCCGGCGGTTCGCTCACGCCGAGCGAACTCGCTGATCGTGCCTGGGTCTCGAGCGCCCGCATCGCCAATATCCTACGCGCCCTCGAGGCCAAGGGCTGGGTCGAGCGCGAGCACTCAAAGACCGACCGTCGTCGCGTACACGTCACGGTGACCGACAAAGGATTCCAGGATCTCGAAATCAAACGTCGGGAATTCGAGAAGCGCACCGCGGCTTTCCTCGAGCAGCTCGGCGAAACAGATACCCAAGAGATGGTGCGTCTTCTAAGGCGTGCCAACGAAATTATCGACCGCAATCAAGAAAGGAGAGATGCCGAGTGAGGATTCTCAAGCTCTTTAAAAAGCATATCCTGGCACTGTTCACAGCTATCGTACTCATCGTAATCAGCTGCAACGCCGACCTGGCACTGCCTACCTATATGAGCGATATCGTCGACGTGGGCGTGCAGCAAGGCGGTATCGCCTCGCCCGTGCCCGACACCATTCGCGCCGAATCGCTCGACGACCTCGAGCTCTTTATGAGCGCCAAGGGCACCAAAGCTGTGGAGGCCGTGTTTAGCAAGGCGGACAATAACGGCATTCGAACGTACAAGGGCACCGAGGAGGAGCGCGCCGACGGCGGCAAGATTGCCGACATCATGAGCCTGCCCGAGACCGTCGTGCTCGCCTTCAACCAGGGCATCGACGCCGACTCCATGGGCGACATGACCGGCGCATCCACCGAGAAAAGCGATGGCGGCGCCGCCCAGGCCATGCCCACCCCCGAGCAGATGGCGGCGATGACGCCCGAGCAGCTCGCCGAGATGCAGCAGAAGGCCGCAGCGGCGCAGAACATGCAAAAGCAGATTGATGCCGATGGCGGTAAGATCACCATGAAGAGCCTGCGCCTAGGCGTTGAAGGCGGTCTTATCGATCAGGGCAAGCTCGTCGAGGGCGCCAACGATATGGCTGACAAAATGGGCTCCATGTCGGGCTCCATCGTCACCCAGCGCGCCGTGAGCTACGTGCAGGACGAGTACAAGGCACAGGGCATCGACCCCGCCGACGTGCAGAACGCCTACCTGTGCCGCATGGCGACCACGATGTTTGGTCTGTGCCTGATCTCGCTCGTCGCCACCATCCTGACCGGTGCCGTGGCCTCGCGCACCGCCTGCTCCATCGCCCGCGACCTGCGCCGCGAGACCTTCAACAAGGTTATGCACTTCTCGCCGGCCGAGGTGGGCAAGTTTAGCCAGGCCTCGCTCATCACCCGCTGCACCAACGACATTCAGCAGATCCAGATGGCCGCAACCCTGTTTATCCGCATGTGCCTGATGGCCCCCGTCATGGGCATCGTCGCCGTCATGCGCGTCCTGGCCAACCATACCGGCCTGGAGTGGACCATCGCTGTGGCCATCATCGCGGTTTCGGCTGTCGTCGGCGTGCTCATGGGCCTCACCATGCCCAAGTTCAAAAAGATGCAGAGCTTTGTTGACCGCGTGAACCTTACCGCCCGTGAGCTGCTCGACGGCCTTATGCCCATCCGCTCGTTCAACCGCGAGGAACATGAGCTCGAGCGTTTTGACAAGGCTTCGCTCGACCTAATGACCACGCAGCTCTACACCAACCGCGCCATGAGCTTTATGATGCCGCTCATGATGCTCGTCATGAACTGCATCACCGTGCTTATCGTCTGGTTTGGCGCGCAGGGCGTGTCCGACGGCGTGATGCAGGTCGGCAACATGATGGCGTTTATCTCCTACACCATGCAGATCGTCATGGCGTTTATGATCCTCACCATGGTTTCGGTCATCCTGCCCCGTGCCGAGGTCGCAGCCGAGCGCGTGGAAGAGGTCATCACTTGCCCCACGAGCATCAACGACCCTGTCTCACCCAAACTGCCCGTGGCCAGCGCGCCGCGCGGTGAGCTCACCTTCCGCGACGTGAGCTTCCAGTATCCCGATGCCCGCGCCGATGTCATCAGCGGCGTGAACTTCACCACGCACGCCGGCCAGATGCTCGGCATCATTGGCTCCACGGGCTCGGGCAAGTCCACGCTCGTGCAGTTGATTCCGCGCCTGTACGACGTCACGGGCGGCAGCATTTCGCTCGACGGCATCGATGTGCGCGACATGACCCTTTCCGAGCTGCGGCGCCGCATCGGTTATATTCCGCAGCAGGGGCGTCTGTTCTCGGGCACCGTTGAGAGCAACCTTAAGTTTGCCGGCGACATGGTGAGCGATGATGACATGCACCGGGCGGCACGCATCGCCCAGGCCGAGGACTTTATCGCCGAGCGCGAGGGCGGTTACGACTCCCCCATCAGCCAGGGCGGCTCCAATGTTTCGGGCGGTCAGCGCCAGCGCCTGGCCATCGCCCGCGCGTTGGCCAAAAAGCCCGAGGTCGTGGTGTTCGATGACTCGTTTAGCGCCCTCGACTACAAGACCGACGCGCGTCTGCGCGAGGAGCTGGCCAAAAACGTTACCGACGCCGCACTCGTGGTCGTGGCCCAGCGCATCGCGACCATCATGCACGCCGACCAGATCATCGTGCTCGACGACGGCCACGTAGTGGGCACCGGCACGCACAAGGAGCTGCTGCGCAGCTGCCCGGCGTACCTGGAGATCGCACAGTCGCAGCTTTCCGCCGAGGAGCTGGGGCTTACCCAAGAAGAAATTGCAGCCGTCACGGAAGGAGGCGAGCGCTAATGGCAGACGAGACCAAGACTCAGATTCCCAAGCCCACCCGCCAGCGTGGTCCCATGGGCCGCATGGGCGGCATGCGTCGTGGCGAAAAGGCCAAGGACTTTAAGGGCACCATGAGGCAGCTGCTCGGCTATATCGGCCAGCACAAGATTGCCGTGTTTGCCGCCGTCGCCTTTGCCGTGTGCTCGGTCATCTTTAACATTGTGGGGCCCAAGGTGCTCGGCCAGGTTACCACCAAACTGTTCGAGGGCTTGGTCGCCAAGGTCAACGGCACCGGCGATGTCGACTTTGCCTGGATCGCCAAGACGCTCGGCTTTTTGCTCTGTCTGTATCTAGCGAGCTCTGCCTGCAGCCTGATCCAAGGCTGGCTCATGACCGGCGTCACGCAAAAGATTTGTTATCGCATGCGCAAGGAGATCGCCGCCAAGATTGCTGTCATTCCGATGAGCTACTTCAACGGCCACAGCAAGGGCGACGTGCTCAGCCGCATCACCAACGACGTCGATACGCTGGGTCAGTCGCTCAACCAGAGCGTGACGCAGCTTATCACGTCGGTAACGCAGATTATCGGCGTGCTCGTCATGATGCTGTCGATCAGTCTGCCGCTCACCGGCGTCACCGTGCTCACGCTGCCGGCCGCCGCGATTATCTTGATGGTGATGATTCACTTCTCGCAGCCGTACTTCCGCGAGCAGCAGCAGGTTCTGGGCGCCGTCAACGGCATCATCGAGGAGGACTTTGCCGGCCAGAACGTCATCCAGGTGTTCGACCGCGCCGAGGCCTCGATCGAGGAATTCGACTGCCAAAACGACCGCCTCTTTATTAGTGGCTGGCGCTCGCAGTTCCTGTCGGGCCTGATGATGCCGCTCATGAGCCTGGTGGGTAACATGGGCTACGTGGGCGTCGTCGTGGTGGGTGCGCAGCTCGCGCTGACCGGCAATGCCACGCCCGGCGACATCCAGAGCTTTATCCAGTACGTTCGCAACTTTACGCAGCCCGTGCAGCAGCTGGGCAACGTGAGCAACACGATGCAGTCGATGGCCGCTGCCACCGAGCGCGTCTTTGAGTTCCTGGCCGCGCCCGAGGAGGAGCAGAAGGCCGACGCACAGATCCCTGAGAAGCGCCCCGGCCACGTGGAGTTTGACCATGTCAAGTTTGGCTACACGCCCGACAAGACCATCATCCACGACTTTAGCTGCGAGGCGCAGCCCGGCCAGACCATCGCCATCGTCGGTCCTACCGGCGCCGGCAAGACCACGCTCATTAAGCTGCTGCAGCGCTTTTACGACGTGGACGGCGGTTCGCTGCGCGTCGAGGGCGTCGACGTGCGCGACTGGGACCGCGCGGCGCTGCGCGGCGAGTTTGCCATGGTGCTGCAGGATACCTGGCTGTTTAACGGCACCATCCGCGAGAACATACGTTACGGACGCCCCGATGCGAGCGATGCCGAGGTCGAAGCCGCTGCACGCGCAGCGCGCTGTGATCACTTTATTCACACGCTCGCCGGTGGCTACGACTTTATGATCAACGAGGAGGGCACTAACCTGTCGCAGGGTCAGCGCCAGCTCGTGACCATCGCCCGTGCCATTTTGGCCGACCGCCCGGCGCTGATTCTGGACGAGGCGACCTCCAACGTCGATACCCGCACCGAGGAACTCATTCAGCGCGCCATGGATGCGCTGATGCAGGGCCGTACCAGCTTTGTCATCGCGCACCGCCTGTCCACGATCCGCAACGCCGACGTGATCTTGGTAATTCGCGACGGCGATATCGTCGAGAAGGGCACGCACGACGAGTTACTCGCCCAGGGCGGCTTCTACGCCGACCTGTACAACTCGCAGTTCGACGAAGCGGCGTAAAAACCGGCGGCAAACAACCGCAATGCCAGGAAAACGGGGGCGCAGGACAACCTGCGCCCCCGTTTTTGTTTTGCGACCCTCGAACCGCCTCCCCTGGGACCTGATTGACAGCCCCTTCGAGGCCCCGTGGGCAAAAAATGGCAAATATGAGTACTGTTACTTTTTTAGTAACAGCCAAAACCGCCTCAAATGCCGCTCCCACGGCTTACACGCGTCCCTAAATTGATCAAACAGCACCATAGCGGACTTATATGTGTTTGCGTTAATGAACATATTTTGCTGTTATGTCTATTATTTTGCGAAGGCAATATGATACTAAGATAGCAACCGTACTCATATTTGGCATTTTTTGCCCACAGGGTATTTCCTAGGGAACCGACAACAGCCTTAGGGTCCCGCGCGGCGCCGCTCCCTCCCGGCATCCGCCGACGTTTACCCAGATAAAACCTGCCAAAATAAACCTGTCCCTTTTTGGTAGGTTTCGGGGTGACAAGGGCTTGCACTTTAGCGTGCGACAGCGGATAATGCCGAGCATTCGACAATACGCTTATTGCTCTTTCTATAGATTGAGGAGACCCCTATGGCCATGGAATTCAAACGCAGGCTGCCGATCCCCATGGAGATCCGCGAGGAAATGCCACTTTCTGCCGAGCTTACCGCCAAAAAGCAGGCATTTGACGCCGAGGTCGCCAAAGTCTTTACCGGCGAGGACGCACGTAAGGTGCTCATCATCGGCCCGTGCTCTGCCGACCGCGAGGATTCAGTGCTTGAGTACATGAACCGACTGGCCAAGACCGCCGAGGAGGTCAAGGACAAGCTCGTCATCATTCCGCGCGTCTACACCAATAAGCCGCGTACCAAGGGCACCGGCTACAAGGGACTGCTGCACAACCCCAACCCCGAGGCTCCCGACGACCTGCTCGAGGGTGTCAAGGCCATCCGCCATATGCACCTGCGCGTTATTGAGGAAACGGGCTTCTTCACCGCCGACGAGATGCTCTATCCGTCCAACTACCAGTACCTCGTTGACCTGCTGAGCTATGTTGCCGTGGGCGCACGCTCGGTCGAGAACCAGGAGCATCGCCTGGTGTCGAGCGGCATTTCGGTACCCGTCGGCATGAAGAATCCCACTGCCGGCTCTACCACCGTTATGCTCAACTCCATTTACGCCGCGCAGGCGCACCAGAGCTTCATCTTCCGCAACTGGGAGGTCGAGTGCGACGGCAACCCGCTCGCACACGCCGTTATGCGTGGCTACATCGGTCTCGATGGGCGCACCTACCCCAACTACCACTACGAACACCTGGAACGCCTGGCCGAACGCTATACCGAGCATGCCGGCTATGCCAATCCGGCAGCGGTCATCGACTGCAACCACGACAACTCGGGCAAGCGTCCGCTGGAGCAGTATCGCATTTGCAAGGAGGTGCTCGACAGCTGCCGCCGCAACGAGTCCATCTCCAAGCTGGTCAAGGGCTTTATGATCGAGTCCTACCTGGAGGATGGCAACCAGCCGGTCGACGGCGGTGTCTTTGGCAAGTCGATCACCGACCCGTGTCTGGGCTGGGAAAAGACCGACTACCTCATCCACGAGATCGCGGAACGTATTTAGAGTTACGGCGTTTTACCAAACGCCGTAACCGTCCGACGCTGCAAGCGCCCCTAGGCGGCAATCTGACGTTCAGTCGTCGGTCGCGTACCCAAAGTACGCTTCCCTCCTCTTTCACGTCACCTTGCTCGCTTAGGGGCGTTTTCACTGACTTATGCTCAACCTACGATAATTCCAAACTGGGTGAGTTACTCGCTGTAGCGGGTGGCGATGGCGGCTCGCACCATGCCGGTGCTCATGAGGTAGGTCACCAGGAAGTAGCCGCCGTAGGCTGCCAGGAAGATTGCACAGGTGAGGCCCACGGTGCCACCGATGCTCATATTTCCGAATATGCTCACCAGCTCGATGATCACCTTAAGTGCCA
>URSP01000054.1:0-11612 GCA_900550515.1 uncultured Collinsella sp.
ACGCGCATAAAGAAAGCCTCCCATTTCTCATGTCCAAGAAATGGGAGGCAGTTCACTTGATGCGGAGCCGGGCCTTAGTCGCTAGAACGGCGGAACCAACTACTCTACCGTGACGCTCTTGGCCAGGTTACGGGGCTGGTCGACGTCGCAGCCGCGCAGGATGGCGACCTCGCGGGCGAGCAGCTGCAGCGGGACGCTCGCCGTGATGGGGCTGAACACGTCGCGGACTGCCGGCACGCGGATGATGCAGTCGGCGATCTTGTTGATCTCCTTGTCGCCCTCGGTGGCAACGACGATAACCTTGGCGCCGCGCGCCTTGCACTCCATAAGGTTCGACACGGTCTTGTCGTAGGTGGCACTCTTGGTGGCCACGGCGATGACAGGGAAGCCCGGGTCGATCAGGGCAATGGGGCCGTGCTTCATCTCGCCGGCGGCGTAGGCCTCGGCGTGCAGGTAGCTGACCTCCTTGAGCTTGAGCGCACCCTCGTAGGAAATAGCGGCACCCATGCCGCGGCCCACGAACAGCGCCGACTGCGCATCCTTGCACAGCAGGGCGGCCTCATGCACGGCATCGGTCTGCGTGTCCAAAATCCACTGGATCTGCTCGGCCGTATCAGAAAGCTCGCGGAACAGCATGCGCGCCTGCTTGGTGGTCAAGCGGTACTTGACCTGCGCCAGCAGCAGGGCCAAAAGCGTAAGGCTCACGACCTGGCCGATGAAGCTCTTGGTCGAAGCGACCGCGATCTCCTTGTTGGCCTTGGTGTAGATGACGCCGTCGCTCTCACGCGCCACGGGGCTGCCCACCACGTTGGTGATGCCGAAGACCTTGGCACCCTTGATGCGCGCGTCGCGAATGGCGGCAAGGGTATCGGCCGTCTCGCCCGACTGGGACACGGCAACGACAAGCGTCGTCGGCGTGATGATGGGGTTGCGATAACGGAACTCGCTGGCAGCCTCAACCTCGGTGGGAATGCGAGCCCAGCCCTCAATAAGGTTCTTTGCGATGAGTCCGGCGTGATAGCTGGTGCCGCAGGCGATAACGTAGACGCGGTCGATGTCGTTGAGCTCCTCGAGGGACAGGCCCAGCTCATCGATATCGAGCTCGCCGGCAGGCGTCATACGGCCAACCAGCGTGTCACGCACGACGCGCGGCTGCTCGTGGATCTCCTTGAGCATAAAGTCGGGATAGCCGCCCTTTTCGGCCATGTCCAGATCCCAGTCGATATGGGTAACCTTAGGCTCAATCACATTGCCGGCCTCGTCGGTATACTCGACGCCTGCGGGCGTGAGCTTGGCAAACTGGCCGTCTTCGAGCACCACGACATCACGGGTGGCATCGATAAGCGCGATCACGTCGGAGGCAACGTAGGAGCCGGTCTCGCCCACGCCGACCACAATCGGGGAGTCCTTGCGGGCAACGGCGATTACGCCAGGCTCGTCGGCGCACACGGCGGCCAAGCCATAGGCGCCCACCACATGGGTGCAGGCTTCGCGCACGGAAGCCATCAGGTCGCGCGTCTCGGCATAAGCCTCTTCGATCAGATGTGCGAAGACCTCGGTATCGGTCTCGCTCTTAAAGTGGTGGCCGCGGCCCTCCAGCTCTTCGCGCAACTCGGCGAAGTTCTCGATGATGCCGTTGTGGACGATGGCGATACGACCGTCGCAGCTGGTGTGGGGGTGAGCGTTAACGACGGAGGGCTTTCCGTGGGTGGCCCAACGGGTGTGGCCGATACCGCAGGTAGCGTCACTGTCGATGTTGGAAAGCTCGCTCTCCAGACCCGCGACCTTGCCCACGCGGCGGATGACGTCGAGGTGCGCCGCGGCGCCCTCGCCCACCTCGAGCGCAACGCCCGAGGAGTCATAGCCGCGATACTCCATACGCTTGAGGCCCGTGACCAAGATGTTCTTTGCAATATCAGAGCCGGTGTAGCCGACAATTCCGCACATAGGATAAATCCCTTCGTTCGCGTGACTGCAAAACGTCCACGCACAGGGGGCGCTGAGACGCATAACGTTCGAGTATTGTACTCACGCAAACGCAAGCTGATATACCAGAAGTGGTATCTCAACTTAGATACCACCCGATGCACACATGCCCAAACCACCACGATGGGGACAGGCGCCTTTGTGGTGGCCTGGGCTCCAGCGTTTGCCCAGATAAAACCTGCCAAAATAAACCTGTCCCTAATTGGCAGGTTTTGACACCCCAGGGGCGGGCGATGCTACAATCTGGCTTGTACTTGAAACGCATCAAAGGGGCCGCTATGGCAAAGGTAAAAATCAGCGACGTCGCGCGCGAGGCCGGGGTTTCGTTGGGCACGGTTTCCAACGCGCTCAACCACCCCGAAAAGCTGCGTCCCGAGACCCTCAAGCTCATTAACGAAACCATCAATCGACTGGGCTACCTGCCCAACCAAAGCGCTCGTCAGCTCGCGGGCGGCGCCACCAAGTCCTTTGGCCTGGTGCTCCCCCGTCTCGACCACGGCTTTTCACTCCAAATCGCCAGCGGCGCCCACAACGAGGCCCGCAAGCACGGCTACGACCTGCTCATCGCCAACGCCGATAACGACGATATTCTCCAGGACCATTACCTGCGCTACTTTATGGGCACCCAGATGTCCGGCGTCATGGTTCAGCCCATGGCATCCCCCGACTGGCACCCCGCCCTGACCAAGATGCCCGTGCCGATCGTCCATCTGGACATCCATTGCTCCGAGCCCGGCTACTACGTAGCGGCCGACAACGAGGCGCAGGGGCGCATTATCGCCGAGCTCGCCATCGCCCGCGGCGCACGCCATATCACCGTTGTGGGCAGAGCGGCATTCATGCAGCTCACCCTGCGCGTGCTTGGCATTCACAAGGCCCTCGCCCTGCATCCCGATATCAAAATTGAAGTCATTGACGCCGGAGAGTGGAACACCGCGGCAGACGGCTACAGCATTGGCGCTCAGATTGCCGGGCGCCCTGCCGACGAACGCCCCGATTTTGTCGTCGGCCTGACCGACGTGTTGGCCTCGGGCGTTATCTCGGCATTGGTCGACAAAGGCATCTCCGTCCCCGAGCAGGTTCGCGTGGCCGGATGCGACGGCAACCCACTCGCTTGGAGCGGATCGGTCCCGCTCACTACGGTAGCGCCCCCGGGCTACGAGATTGGCCGCAAGGGTGTCCAACTGCTCATGGAGCAAATCGAAAACAAGGTCCCGACAAAGACCAAGCATATCCACGTCGGCTCTGCAGCACGCACCGTCACCGCAGCCACCGCCGCCGAGGATATCAACCGCCAAGAATTGGTACGTCCGTTCCTACTGGAGCGCGCCAGCACCCAGGCAAACACCCAGACCGACGCCACCGCCATCAACCTAGGCGCGTATCTATAGCACGTCGGCCAGTATGCCAAAACGCCGCCTAAGCAAAAGAGGCCCGACCATTGCCGGACCTCTTTTGCTTAAGTGCAAAGACGGCCAATTGCTCGCTTCAACGCCGCAATTGCCTAGCGCACGGCCTTGACCGCCGCCACCAGGTCGAACAACGTATCGAGCACGGCCTCGCAGCCATCCACCACGTCCTGCGGCAGCGGCACAATATCGGGGACGGCAAAGACATGGCATCCGGCCGTGATGCCCGAGACGCAGCCGTTGCGCGAATCCTCGACCACGGCACATTCCTCGGGAGCAAAGCCCGCGCGCTCGCAGGCGAGCAGATACATCTCGGGGTCGGGCTTGCCGTGCACGACGTCCTCGCCACACGTTACCGTTTCAAACTTGTCAAAAAGACCGACCATCTTAAGGTTGCGCTCGGCCGTAACGAGGCGCGACGACGTCGCTAGACCCACGTGATAGCCCGCAGCCAGCAGCTCGTCTAGGCACTCGGCGGCACCGGCCTTAAGTTCCAGTTCGGTCTTGACCATCTCGTCGCGAATCTCCTTGTGGCGACGATAGATCGCCTCGGTGGTTTCGTGGCTGCCGTAATGCTTATCGAGGATGTCCATGACATCGGGCAGCGTGCGGCCGATAAACTGATGGATCAGTGCATCATCAATCGCGAGCCCCAGCTCAGCGGCGCCTGCCTTCCAGGCCTTAATCCCCAAACGCTCGGTATCGACCAGCGTTCCATCCATGTCAAAAATTACAGCCTTGATCATATCGGTCCCCTCACCGGATTGTGTTACTGCCACTCTACCGCACTTTACAAACTTGTATATAACGTATATAGCATATTGCACTTTCGTTACATAGATAGAAGTCTTATGGCAAGCAACGCATTAGGATTATAGTTTTCGACCGAGTACTCAACGATAAGGATCGTTTCATGATTTTAGACACCACGGCACCCGCAGAGGAGCTTCAAGACAAGCTATCGGCGCTCGAACAGCTGCTTTTGGCATACGGGCGCGTGGCTATCGGGTTTTCCGGTGGCGTCGACAGCAGCTTTTTGGCCGCCGTATGCGCCCGCATCATGCCTACCAATACCCTCCTCGTCCATCTCACCACGCCGCTCATCGGCACGCCCGAACAGGCCTCGTTTGAGCGGTCCGTTGATGGACAAGCCAATGAAGGGGCGCATTTTAAGCTCCCCGTGCTCAATCTTTCGGTCGATCAGCTGCAGCTCCCCCAAGTAGCCTGCAACGATGCCAATCGCTGCTACCACTGCAAGCACGCTGGCTTTACCGCCATCGTCAACCACGCCAAGTCGCTCGGCTTTCCCACCGTCATCGATGGCAGCAATGCAAGCGATCGCGGTGACTACCGTCCCGGCATGCGCGCGGCAGAGGAGCTCGGCGTACGCTCGCCCCTTATGGAGGTCGGCTTTACCAAAGACGAAGAGCGCGAGCTGCTGCGCGCATGGGGCTATCCCGTTTGGAACCTGCCGGCGGGAGCATGTCTTGCCACCCGCGTCCCCACGGGCGAGGAGCTTACGCGCGAGAAGGTCGATTTAATCCGCGCCTGCGAGGATTACCTGCACGATCTTGACTTAGCTCAGGTCCGCGCACGCCTGGTCGGCGGCTGCATGCATATCGAGGCCGCACCCGCAGATGTCGCCAAGATCGCCGCCCTCGGCGGTGCCGCCGTCGACGACAAGGGCAAGACCCCGCTGCCCGCCGCTATCGAGTCCGCGCTGCGCGAGCTGGGCTGCGGCCATATCTCCCCCGAGGTCACCCCCTACATTCACGGCAACATGAACCTTTAGGTTACGCCGTTTTACAAACGGCGTAACTGCTCGGCGCTGCGCAGGCCCCGGGCACGGCAATCTGACGTTCAACTTCACGGGCGCGACCAAAAGGTCAGCGCCCGCTTGTTTCACGTCACCTTACCGCACCCGGAGCCCGCTCGCTCGCATATGCTCAACCTGCACTGCGTTAACTGACCTGCCAATAAGGGACAGGTTTATTTTGGCAGGTTTTATCTGGGAAAATGTCAAATGGCCCCACACGCCCAACCACCGCAGCTCCATATGAGGCAAATGAATCAGTGGCGTTTGCCCCAAATCTTGAGTATTTGTTCGACAGAACGGCCCCTGCCGGCTCCTGCTAGACTGGTAGACTCCCAACCGTCCATCCAGGAGCCTCAATGTCGCGCAAGTCCGCCTACAAGCAAGTACTTTCCATCGGCACCGCCGTGGTGCTGGGGTTTGCGCTGTTCACAGGGTCGCTCGACGGAGCGCCCAAGCTGTTGTCGCCGCAAAGCGATGAGCAGGCGGCAGCCCTGGCCGAAAAACAAAACGAGAGTCCCAGCCGCACCGACGACGAGGCAGACCTGGTTGCCCGACTCGAATCGGGAACAGCGAGCTCCTCGGACTCTCAAAATAGCCAAGACTCTGGCGATGGTTCCGATTCCGCCGCACCCGACACCGGTGACGACGTTTCCGCGGACAGCGCCGCCACCCCCATCGACGAGGTCGAAAACCCCGATCTCGACCGCGCCCGCGGCGTATATCTCAGCAGTATTCCCGACTACGCGGGTAACCCCTATGTTGCCCTGCGCGCCGATAGCACACACCCGCTCGGCACACCGTCATTCACACTCGATGAATACGAGCGTGCTACAGAAGAGGGCTGCTTTAAGAAGTTCTCCAAGCTCGACAGCCTGGGCCGCACCCGCAAAGCGCTCGCCTGCGTGGGCCCCGAATCGCTCGGTCAAGGCAAGCGCGGCGATATCTCGCGCATCCACCCCGCCGGATGGCACCAGCAGCGCTACGACTTTATTCCGGGCCAGAGCCTCTACAACCGCTGCCACCTTATCGCCTGGTCGCTCTGCGGCGAAAACGCCAACCGCAAGAATCTCCTCACCGGTACGCGCTATCTCAACGAGACGGGCATGCTGCCGTTTGAAGAACAGATTCTCAACTATATTCACGATACGGGTAACCATGTGCTCTATCGCGTCACGCCCATGTACAACGAAGAGGAACTTGTCTGCCGTGGCGTGCGCCTTGAGGCGCAATCGGTCGAGGACCACGGCAAGACGCTGTGCTTCCACGTATATTGCTACAACCTGCAGCCGCATGTTCAGATCGACTACGCCACCGGCCGCAACCAGGCCTTGGGGGACTAGAGTCGCCGCATCATCCCAAAAACCAAAATGATCCGTTTTCCTCCGTCGCATACGGATCAAAATGGACCGCCCCGGATTGCCCAAGGCGGCCCATTGGTTGACATGGATATTGTGGCTAAGCCTGCTCGTTACTTGGCGCGGCCCTCCTCATAGCGCTCGACTAGCTTGGCCTGAACGTCATAGGGAACCTGCTCGTAGCCGGCGGGCTTCATGGTAAAGTCGCCCGTGCCACGCGTGATAGAGCGCAGACGCGTCGAATAATCCGTCAGCTCGGCGAGAGGTGCCTGCGCGATAACCACGGTGTCTCCGCGCTCATCGGTCTCCATGCCCGTCACGCGACCGCGCGAGGCCGAGATGTCACCCATCACGGCACCAGCGTAGCTCTCGGGGATAGTCACCGTGACTTCCTCGATGGGCTCCAGCACCACCGGATCGGCATCGGCGCATGCCTTGCGCAGGCCGATGCGAGCCGCCGCGCGGAACGCCATCTCGTTGGAGTCGACGCTGTGATACGAGCCGTCGTACACAGCCACGCGAATGCCCGTGAGCGGGTAGCCGGCAATGATGCCGTCTTTCATGGTCTCCTGGACACCCTTGTCCACGGCGGGAATCAGCGAGCGCGGAATGCGACCGCCCACGACCTCGTCTACAAACTCGTAGCCGTCGCTCGTACCGTCGGGCCCAATGAGCGGCTCAACGCGCAGCCAGCAGTCGCCATACTGGCCGGCACCGCCAGTCTGCTTCTTGTGGCGGCCCTGTGCGCTCGCCGTGCGGCGGATGGTCTCGCGATACGGAATGCGGATCGGCACGCTTTTGGCCACGACCTTAGTACGGTCCTCCAGACGGTTGAGCAGCACCGAAACCTGCGCCTCGCCCACCGCCGAAATGATGGTCTGGCCGGTCTCCTCATCACGATCGATACTCATGGTCGGGTCGGCCTTGCACGCCTTCTCAATAAACGTGTAGAGCTTCTCCTCGTCACCGCGGTTCTCGGCCTCGATGGCAATGCGGTACTGCGAGTTGGGGAACTTAAACGCCGCCGCCTCGACCTTGCCGGTAATGGAGAGCGTGTCACCCGTCTCTGCCGCCAGCTTGGGCGCCACGATAATGTCGCCGGCATAGGCGTGACCGACCTCGGTCATGTCGCGGCCGCACATCACATACAGGTGAGCCAGACGATCGCTCTTGCGGGTGCGCGCGTTGATCAGCTCAAGGCCCGGCTCAAGCGTGCCCGTCAGCACCTTGATAAAGCTGATGCGGCCCTGCTGCGGATCGGCCAGCGTCTTAAACACAAACGCCACCGGGCGGTCATCGTCGCTCGAAATCTTGAGCGAATCGCCGTCAATGAGCGGCATCTCGCCATAGTCGGTCGGCGCCGGGAAGTACGTCGCGATGTCATCCATCAGCGAGTTGACGCCCTGCTCTTTAATGCAATCGCCCGCAAAGACCGGCACAAAGATGCGCTCGGCGATCGCCTTCGACAGCAGGCCTTCAAGCTCCTCCTGCGTCAGCGTCTCCTCGCCTTCCAGGTACTTCATCATCAGCTCGTCGTCAGCCTCGGCCACCAGCTCGCACAGATGGTCGTGAGCCTCCTCGGCCTGGGCACGATACTCCTCGGGAATCTCCGACTCAACGGCTTCGGTGCCGTTGCAATGGCGCGCCTTCATGCGCACCAGGTCGATAATGCCGTTAAAGTCCTCGCCCTCGCCCCAGGGAAGGGTCACGGCGCCCAAACGCGTACCAAAACGCTCCTGCAGCAGGTCCATCGTGGTCGTAAAGCTGGCCTCGGAACGCGACAGGCGGTTCACGAACACCGCACGCGCCAGACGCAGGTCCTCCGCCGCATACCAAAGCTTAACGGTCGTAGGCTGCGGACCGGCCTCGGCGTCGACCACAAACAGAGCCGTCTCGCAAACGCTCATAGCGGCAAAGGCGTCACCGATAAAATCGGGGTAGCACGGGGCATCGAGCACGTTGATGCGGGCGCCCTTCCAGTCGATCGGCGCGATGGTCGTCGAGATGGAGAATGAACGCTTGACCTCTTCAGGGTCATAGTCGAGCGTGGGCTTGGTGCCGTCGTGGCCGCCCAGGCGGGCGGTCTTGCCGGAAAGGTGGAGCATGGCCTCGGCGAGTGAAGTCTTGCCCACCCCGCCTTGGCCTACGAGCACCACGTTCCTTACATTGCCGGTCTTGGGAGCACCCATGATGACCTCCTTGCAGGGCCGCGCGCAATGCGCGACGCCAACGGGGAGAGTTCGCGGTCGATGCCGTCCCGGGAGCAGCATGGTCGGCAGCCGAGCCGACTCACCCTCCAAATGTCCTATGCCACCACCCTACCCTTGCAGCCGCCTGTCCATGCAGACCTTTCGGCACGCGTATGGATACAGGCGGCGAGAGGAGGGGGCGAGCTTGCAAGGCGATTATTGAACCCCGCGGATGCAAAAAACCGCCGCAGATGATAAGACCTGCGGCGGTTTCACCTCAATAAACAGTTGAGCAAATAGCTGAGCCTACCCCTCGATACGGCTCAAGAACTCACGGGTGCGCTGCTCGCGCGGATGGTCGATGACCTGCTCGGCAGGACCCTCCTCGACAATACGACCGCCATCCATAAAGACCACGCGGTCGGCAACATCGCGCGCAAACTGCATTGCGTGGGTCACGATCACCATCGTCATATTCTGCGCGGCAAGGTCTTTAATGACACGCAGCACCTCGGCCGTCAGCTCGGGATCGAGCGCCGAGGTCGGCTCGTCAAAGAATAAGATTTCCGGATCGAGCGCTAGGGCGCGGGCAATACTCACGCGCTGCTGCTGACCGCCCGAAAGCTCACACGGCACCTTGTTCTCGTTGCCCGTCAGCCCCATTTGCGCAATCAGCTCGTGAGCGCGGGCTTCCGCCTGCTCGCGCGGACGCTTAAGCACACGAATCGGCGCATCGATGATGTTTTTCATCACGGTATAGTGCGGGAACAGATTGTAGTTCTGAAACACCAGGCCAAACCGCGAGCGCGCTTGCTTGGGCACATCGCCCTTCGCATAGACCGCGCCCGAACCCGCATCCGTCGCAACGGCAAGGTCTCCAAACGAGAGCGAGCCTCCGTCGAGTGTCTCGAGCAGCGTGGCACACCGCAGCAGCGTGGACTTGCCGCCACCCGAAGGTCCGATAATCGCCACGACCTCGCCACGCTTCACCTCAAGCGAGATATCCTTGAGCACCTCATTGCCGCCAAA
Source organism: uncultured Collinsella sp. (assembly GCA_900550515.1). GTDB lineage: Bacteria > Actinomycetota > Coriobacteriia > Coriobacteriales > Coriobacteriaceae > Collinsella. Next base: position 9,785 of record URSP01000054.1, read on the forward strand.
CGCCTTACGCGCGTTCGATATATTCATTACCGAATTAATCATGGTAGTAATCCAATTTTTTCTCGGCAGCGCCCAGCAGCATCTCGACGACGAAGTTAAAGACCCAGTAGATCAGCGCCGCGATTGCAAACGGCACCATGCTCACCTGCGAGGCGACCAGCGCCTTGGCCGTCGAGAACATCTCACCCACGCCAATGGCAAACGCCAGCGACGTGTCCTTGACCAGTGTGATGATCTCGTTGCCCATCGCCGGCAGAATACGCTTGGCGACCTGCGGCATCACGATATACAGAAACGTTTGCATGCGCGAGTAGCCCAGCACCTCGGCGGCCTCATATTGACCGCGCGGAATGGACTGCAGGCCCGATCGATAGATCTCGGCAAAATAGCCGGCGTAGTTGATGATGAACGCCACGACGCACGCCGTCCACTTGGAATCGGGCGTGAGCGAAATGCCAAACACGTAGTACGGGGCAAAGTAGATGGCAAACATCTGCAGCATGAGCGGCGTACCGCGCATGACCGAAATGTAGATGCGCGCAATCCAGCGAAGCGGCGCGATTATGCTCATGCGCATAAACGCCACGGGGATTCCCAGCGGAATCGACCCCAGCAGCGTCAGCACAAACAACTGCAAACTGACCAAGAATCCCTGGCCAAGCATCTGCATCATGACCTGAATAGACATTACTTGAGCACCCAATTATCGAAAGATAGACCATAGCTTGAATACTTGTCGCACAGGTCCTTGACTGTGCCGTCCTCGTAGAGCGCCTTGAGCGACTCGGTCACGGCGTCGGCCGACTTGGTGTCGCCCTTCTTAAAGCCGACGGCGTAGTGCTCGCTGGACAGCGGCTCATCAAGCTGCGTATAAGCATCAGGCTTGGCGGCAAGCTGATACTGGGCAATCGAAAGGTCGCAAGCCACGGCATCGACCGCGCCGCTCTCGAGCTGCATAAACGCCGTGTTGTACTCACCGATGGTGTCGAGCGTGGCAAACGTCGCCGCCAGATCCTTCTGGTCACCCTCAAGCACATCCTGCGCAGCGGAATCGGTCTGGGTAATCACGGTCTTGCCGGCAAGATCGTCCCAGCTCTTGATGCCTGCATCCTTCTTTACCACCAGCACCTGCTCGTTGAGCATGTACGGCTCGGAGAACGTGTAGTCGTCCTCGCGGCCCTCCATGGTAAAGCCGTTCCAGATGCAGTTGATGGCGCCGGAGTTGAGCAGCGTGTCCTTGGCATCCCAATCGATGGCCTCGTAATCGACTTCCCAGCCCTGCTTATCGGCAACGGCCTTGGCAAGGTCGAGGTCAAAGCCCGTGTACTCACCGTCATCGCCCACAAAGCCGTACGGAGGATAGGACTTATCAAAGCCCACCACGAGCTTCTTGGACTCCGCAGCGCCCTTCACATCCTTGGCTGCGGCAGAACCGGCAGCGGAGCCCTTGCCGGCACCACCGCCGCAACCGACAAGACCAAGGCCAAGCACCGTGGCGAGCGAGCCGGCTAGACCAACAAACTGACGACGAGACATATCGGTGTTCATGGTATTCCCCCTTGGTGGCACTTTAGTTAGGTAAAGTGAATCATGTAACGTTCAGAATCATACACTTTAGTGAGATGGAGTACAAGGGAGGGTTTGCCCGGCGCGAGCGGGGAGCGGCGCGTAATTAAGTTTCCTGCTCTACAGTCCTGCGCAAGACGGAAAGCACGCATGGAGCACTAGGTTGGAGCACCCGGCTGAGTGGCGCCCGGCGCGGAGTTTAATTTGCTGCTCTACAGTCCTGCTCACGACGGAGGCCACATTAAGTGGCCTCCTGTTCGTG
>URSP01000055.1:0-11270 GCA_900550515.1 uncultured Collinsella sp.
CGCGCAAAACCTCGATGAGCTTTGTGACGGCGCTGGGGCTTTCTGCCCGAAACCTTATGACCAAAAAAGGCCGTACGGCCATGACGGCCTTTGCGGGGTCGATTGGCATTATCGGTATCGCGGCGATCTTGGCGCTCTCCAATGGCGTGAACAACTACATCAAAAAGGTCGAGGAGGATACGCTCTCGAGTTACCCGCTTACGATCTCCAAGCAGGACTACGACCTGTCGTCCATGATGGGCGGACAGGGGGCTGTGGATGATGAGGCGTCCAACGGCGAGGATTTATCCGACGACGGCACCGACGGCAAGGCTCCGGGAACCGATAAGATTCCCGTGGTCACGGCCGTAAAGGATATGTTTGCAAGTGTTAAGTCCAACGACATGACGAGCTTTAAGGCATGGCTCGATGCCGGTGGCGACGGCATCGACAAAGAGGTCAACGCTATTCAGTACGGCTATGGCGTAACGCCGGTTGTCTATCGCGCGGGCAAGGGAGACGAGAAGCCCGTGCGTCTGGTGCCCAATGCCATGACCGAGGCCATGAGCGGCGGCGCGAGCTCGGCAGCAACGGTGAGCATGGAGTCCATGGGAACCTCGGTCTTCAACGAAATGATTGACGACCAGAGCCTGCTCGACAGCCAATACGACGTCGTGGCGGGGCATTGGCCTACGTCTGCTAACGAAGCCGTGATGGTGCTTTCGAGTCGCGGCACGGTGGGCGACTACACGCTCTACAGCATCGGTGCGTTGGATATCAATGAACTCAACGATCTGGTTAACAGCGCCATGACGGCTGACGGTGGGGTCGAGACGCCCGAGACCGGCGCCGACTTTACCTACGACGATGCGCTGTCCACGACGTTTAAGGTGTTGTCGCCGGCCGATGCCTATCGCAAAAACGAAGAGACCGGCATGTGGACTGACATGTCTGGCGACGCCGATTTTATGACGGCCAAGGTTGCCAACGGTATTGACGTGCACATTGTGGGCGTGGTGCGACCCAACGAGACGGCCAACGCGAGCGCGTTGTCCCCGGGCATTGCCTACACGCATGCGCTGACTCGCCAGCTTATGGAGCGCGCCGCCGATTCGCAGATTGTGCAGGAGCAGCTTGCCCACCCCGAGACGGATGTCTTTACGGGCAAAACCTTCGACGAACTGCAAGGCGAGGCCAAGCAAGGCGTTGATCTGGGCAGCATGTTCAGTGTGGACGAGGCGGCGCTCAAGAGTGCGTTTTCGTTTGATGCGTCTGCGCTCTCGGGTGCGGCCGGCGACGGCATTGATCTTTCGGGCGTCGATCTGTCGGGCCTGGATATTGATCTTTCGGGCGTTGGCAAGGACATCGACTTTGGTGACATCATGGCCAAAGCGCCGGCTCCAGATTTCTCGGGCATCTTTGACGGCCTGGAACTCACGCCCGAGCAAATGCAGCAGGTGGGAACGCTTGCCAACCAGCTGTTTGAGGGATTTTTGCAGTCTGATCAGTTTAAGGCGCTGTCGCCCGAAGATCTTAAGGACGCGTCAAAGCTTGCTGCCGCATTCTCGGCGTATCTTGAGAGTGATACGGCAGCCCAGCAAATCCTGGCCCAGCTCAAAGCCCTCGGCGGCGATGCCCTGGCCGAGCGCCTGCAGCAGGCGATGACCGACTATGTGCAAAAGCAGCTGGCTCCGTATCTGCAGCAGGCTATGGATCAGGTGATGAAGTCGATCAGCGATCAGATTGCGGCGACGGTGTCAGCTCAGCTCAAGATAGGCGCGGCAGGGCTCATGGGCCAGATGGCGACGCAGATGTCTTCGAGTTTTGCCAACCTGGCGAGCGCCATGCACGTGGATGCGAGCGCCTTTGCTCGTGCCATCCATTTCAACATGGATGCCGAAGACCTGAGTTCGCTCATGATGAGCTATGCGAAGGCGTCGAAGCTCACCTACGACAACAATCTGACCACGTTGGGCTATGCGGATGAGGCGGACCCCATCTCGGTTAAGATTTTCCCGCGCGACTTTGAGGCCAAGGAGCGCGTACTCGATCACATTGACGCGTACAACAAGCAGGTCAAAGCCGCTGGCCATGATGATCGGGCAATTTCGTACACCGACTACATGGGCATCATCATGGGTTCGGTGACCGACATCGTGAACACCATCAGCTTGGTGCTCATCGCGTTTGTGAGTATCAGTCTGGTGGTGAGCTCCATCATGATCGGTATCATCACATACATCAGCGTGCTGGAGCGCAAAAAGGAGATTGGCATCCTGCGCGCGATCGGCGCGTCGAAGCGCAACGTGGCCAACGTATTCAATGCCGAGACCTTTATTGAGGGGCTTATCGCCGGTGTCTTTGCCATTGTCGTCGTGGTGGCCGTGAGCTTCCCGGTTAATGCCTGGGCGCTTGCTGCCAAACAGGTGCCCAATCTGATGAGCCTGCCCGTGCAGGATGCGCTGGTGCTCATTGCGATTTCTGTGTTGCTAACGGTCGTTGCCGGCCTGCTGCCCGCTCGCAGCGCGTCCAAAAAGGATCCCGTCGAAGCCCTGCGCTCCGAATAGGCACGTCGGCCAATGCGGTGAGCGCACGATCCAAAGGCGTTAATGTGCCTTTCCGGCCAACATGAGGTAAATGCGCGGATGGGTGTACTCGTCAAATTCTTCTTCGGGCTCTGTGTCAAATGAGCAATAGGCTTTGATGGGACTGTCGCTCATCTTGATGCTGACTGTATCGTAGATCGAGCCGTTCAAAAATGCCTCTTTAAATACGTTGGGAATGCCATGCGGCGCCATGAGCTCGGGATTTAGGGTTTTGACGTTCATGTTTTGTATGGGAGCGCACAGCGTTTCGAAGTCCTGCTCAGCGCGGGCGAGGTTGTCTTCTAGACTTAGGCCGGGGTCGATCTCTGCCGTATAGCTAACGCCGGTGAGCGTGCCTTTTGTGTCAAAGTCCAGGTAGACATAGGTAGACCGCGAATCAGAGTCGCCCTTGTGCAGATACCCTCGAACGTGATAGCTGTAATCCTGATAGCGCTCATGGGGATCATCGGCAGATACGTATTCGCATACGGGCTCTAGTGCCTTTTGGACGAGGGCGATTTGCTCTGCGGCGGCGCGAGCGTTTGCCTGCATCTCGTTGCTGCCCTGGACTAGCTGGGGGATATAGGCGCCAAACATGAGGGCGAGAGGCAGCGCCACAAGCGCGACGATCCACTTCTTTGCACTTGGGATGGGCATGCCGCTGGCTGCTGCCATGGCTTTTGCATTGGCGTAGGTCTCGTCGAGCACCTCTGCGGCGGTGGCGACAGCTCCTATAGCGGCGGCGACCTCTGCCGCATCGCCTAGGTTGCGTGCGCTTTCGTTGTCGCTGCGCTTGAGCATGCGCGCGGCCGCTTGCGTTCCAAGGACGCCTGCGATTTGCGCCGAACGGTCTTGCTCGCTTTGCGCGACGGCAAGTTTGCTTTGAAGTTCCCTTCCCTTCTTGCTGCGCATTCCAAGACGTGGGGCCAAAGTGCAGTAGCAAAAGATGACAACCTCTATAACGGTGAGCGCCAGGGCGCAGAACATGCCGGTTTGTTGAAAGCCTTTGTGATGAAAGACCATATCGTCAATCATCTCGAACGGCAATATCAAAAACGGCAGGACAAACGCCATGATCAGCGCTGCCATGGCGACTTTGGGGCAGATGCAGTATCGCAGGATGCGCTTGCGATCTTTTTCGGTGAGCGTTTGCATGATGGGTCCTTGGTGTGCTTGCGACGGTGCACGGCGGCGCAAGCCGTTGTTGCCGTATTGCTCTAGGGCGGCGCCGGCACCGCGGCGCCGGAATCGTCTCGCTCAGTTTACGCGAGTCTTAAATAAACAAAAAGCTGCATACCGCCACTGGTATCGGGCGGTATGCAGCCGGAAGAGGTGTGCCGGGACTAAACGCTGGGCTGGCGCGCGGCGTCGTTGCGCAGCCGCCTTGCCGTCAAGCGATGCTTCGAGCCGGGCATGCGAGCATTTAGCCCTTCTTCGATAGAGGCTTCATGTTCCAAAGGACCACGTTCATGATGACAACGACCAGGGCAACCACGGCCGAGGACACCCAAAATCCCATGTTCAGCCCAAACCATTCGGTGGTGCCAAACATATCCATCCAAATCTGAGTCCAGTTCATCTGCGTTCTCCTTTACTGGTCGTTTGGACTTCGCTACAGTAGCTCTCCGTAGCGCTTGACGTAGGCCTTCTTGATGCTCGTGGCGAGCGCCATGTAGAGCAGGATGCACGGAATCAAGAAGCAGAAGTACTCAATCGGCAGGGCGCCCAGGCCCAGCTCAGGTCCCAGAGGGCTAAAGGGCAGTGCAGTGAGCAATGCGATTCCTGCCATGGTGAGCAGCGTCACGGGTGCGGAGGCGCGGCTCTGGATAAATGGCAGCTTGGGCGTGCGGATCATGTGGATAACGAGCGTCTGACTCCACATAGATTCAACAAACCAGCCGGCCTGGAACAGGGCGATGTAGGCGATCTGCATGGCGGCGAGGGTGTCGCCCGAGTAAGCGCTTGCCAAGTTGTTGAACAACACGCCGTGGCTTACAAACAGCGGGCAGAAGACAAAGTACATAAAGATGTAGGTCATAAAATCGAAGATGGAGCTGGTAGGCCCAATCCAGAGCATGAACTTCCCAATGCTTGAGGCGTCCCATTTGCGCGGCACGCGCAGGAACTCCTCGTCTACGTTGTCCCAGGGAATCGCCAGGCAGCTGCAGTCGTAGATAAGGTTGAGTAGGATAAGCTGGATGCTCATCATAGGCAAAAACGGCAGCAGGGCAGAGGCGGCGAGGACGCTGAACATGTTGCCAAAGTTCGAGCTGGCGGTCATCTTGATGTACTTGATCATGTTTGCGTAGGTCTTGCGGCCCTCGACAATGCCCTCTTCCAGGACCATAAGGTCTTTTTCCAACAGGATGATATCGGCAGATTCCTTGGCAACATCTACGGCGGTATCGACGGAGATACCGATATCGGAGGACTTCATGGCCGAGGCGTCGTTGATGCCGTCGCCCATGTAGCCCACAACGTGCCCGTTTTCACGCAGGATGGAGACGATGCGCGTCTTTTGATCGGGCGTGAGCTTTGCAAAGACCTGCGTATGCTCGGCCTTGCGGGCAAGTTGTTCATCGTCCATCGCGGCGATGTCCTGGCCAAGCAGCATGTTGTTGACTTCGAGTCCCACTTGCTTGCAGATGGTGCGCGTGACCTTCTCGTTGTCGCCGGTGAGAATCTTGGTCGCAACGCCGTGCCGCCGCAGCGCCTCGATGGCGTCGGCTGTGGACTCCTTGGGCGGATCGAGGAAGGCGAGGTAGCCCATGAGGACCATGTCGCATTCGTCGGCTGCACTAAAGGCGCCCACCGGGGAGGGGTTGGACTTCTGGGCGATGGCGAGTACGCGGAAGCCGTCGTCGTTGAGCTCGGAGACTGTGGTCAAAATGCGATTGCGCAGCTCGTTATCGAGTGTACAAACTTCTCCGTCTACCTCGGCAAAAGAGCAGATGGAGAGCATTTCTTCCACAGCTCCTTTGGTGACCATCTGAATCTTGCCGCTTCGGTCGCGCACTACGGTGGAAAGACGACGGCGCGTGAAATCGAAGGGTACTTCGTCGATCTTCACATATGCTTCGGAGAGGTCGGTGAGACGAGGGTCGCACAGCTCCTCTTCCTCCGTGCACTTGATGATCGCCAAGTCCATGAGGTTCTTATAGCCCGTCTGGAAATAGCTGTTGAGGTAGGCATGCCTAAGCACGCGCGAATCTTCCTGGCCGTCGATGTTCCAGTGGTACTCCAGCACCACCTGGTCCTGCGTGAGCGTGCCGGTTTTGTCGGTGCACAGCACGTCCATGGCGCCAAAGTTCTGAATCGAGTTGAGGTTCTTGACGATGGTCTGCTTCTTGCTCATCGCGACCGCGCCCTTGGCCAGACAGGTGGTCACGATCATGGGGAGCATCTCGGGGGTGAGGCCCACGGCGATGCTGATGGCGAACAGCCCCGCCTCGAGCCAATCCCCCTTGGTGATGCCGTTGATCACGAATACGAAGGGAACCATTACCATCATGAACTTGATAAGGACCTGGGAAACGCTGTTTACGCCCTTGGAGAAGCTTGTCTCCACGGCCTCGTCGGAGAGGTTCGACGTCATCGCGCCAAAGAGCGTGCCGTCGCCCACGCTAAAGGCAAGCGCGGTGGCGCTGCCCGAAACAACGCTGCTGCCCATGAGGGCGATGTTTTCGTAAGAGGTTGCCGAGTCGGACGCCTCGCAGCTTGCGGGGATCTTCTCGACCGGTTCGCTCTCGCCCGTCAGGCTCGCCTGACTTACAAAGAGGTCCTTGGCCTCGATGATTCTCATGTCGGCGGGAATCATGTCGCCTGCAGAGAGATGGACGATGTCGCCCACGACCACTTCGTCGATGGGAATCTCCTCGCGCGGGGCTCCCTTTCTGCTCACCGTCGCCGTGGTGGTGATCATGTCGAGGAGCTTTTCGGCGGCATTGCCGCTGCGAGCCTCCTGGATGTAGCGAAGGGTGCCGGAGAGGATCACCATGGTGGCGATGATGACCACGGTGAGAGGATCGAAGTCTTCCGGCGTGTTGCCCATGAGGGAGAGGGCGGGGAAGAGCATGTCGGTGACCGCCGAGATGACGGCCAGGAAGAACAGGATTGCCGTGAACGGGTTCACAAACGCGTCTGCAAGCCTGCGTGCCAGCGATTTTTTCTTTCCGCAGGCGATGACGTTACGGCCGTTCTTGGTCCTGCTTGCCAGGACTTCTTCTTGGGTGAGGCCCCCGAGGTTCGATCCCGCCCAGGTCATGACTTCGGTGAGGGGGCGCGTTGCCGCATACGGAATGCGGTCTTGGGTCTTGTGCTGTGCCTGATCGAGGCGGTTTTGATCCTGCTGAACACGGCAGGTGGCGCCGCGGCGCTTCTTCATGGTCTTCAATGTGCCTGCTTTCCGTTTTCTTGGTTGGAATGCAGGACGGGCTATTCAAAAGAGCCTGCGCGATGTTGCGTTTGCTCATGTATGTGCCGCCCTGCAGCGGTGGTACTGTCACTGTCGCTCAAGCTCCTCGCCCCCTTTCGTATCTGCGACTATCTAGAGAATAGAAAAGCCGCAGAACCAGGTCCATGGCTGGATTCTTGCGGCTTTCTTGCGATTCGATAAGGTTTCTCGCGCGGCTACTCGCACATCTTGTAGCCCACGCCCCATACCGTCAGGAGATAACGGGGATTGTCAGGTTCCGGCTCGATCTTTTTTCTGATCTTGCGGATAAACGACATGATGTTGCTGGAATCGAGCAGGTAGCGGTCGTTCCAGACCGCCTGGTAAATCTCTTCTTTGCTAAATACCGTCCCGCGGTTTGCCGCAAGGAACGCAAGGATGTCGAACTCCTTGGGGGTCAGCTGGACCGGGGTGCCCGAGAGGGCAACCGATCTTGATGCCGTGTTGATTGCAAGCTCATCTATGACAATGAGGTTTTCGTCGTCGCTTTGCGCGGCGCCATCGATTGCGAGCTCGACGGCGCTGAGCCTGCCCGCGGCGATATCCGAGAACACGGGGGCGAGGTCGCGGGCGAGTGCGCTGCCGGATGAGAAGAGTGCATGGCTGAGCTCTGCGGCCTCTGACGGCGTGATGTCGATACGAGTTCTTCTAGTAACCATGAGCCCGCCTTAGAACAGATTCCCCGTACGGGAAAGGTAGGCCCTCTTGAGGGAGGTGACAACGATAAGGTATAGGGCGCTCAGCAGGGCGACGATGCCTAGATACCAGGTAGGCAGCGTGGCGAGCCCGAACCAGGACGCTGCTGGTCCCAGCATGAAGAGCGCCGAGAGCGCGAGCATGCTCACAGACATGATGGCAAGGGGCCGGCAGGGGTATCCGCCCTTGTTCCCAAGGTGCCGGCTTCTGAGCGTGAGCACGACGAGCGACTCGGTCCAGATGCATTCAAGCAGCCATCCGGCTTGGAACAGGGCTATGAATGAGGCTTTTCCCGCAGCATCAAGAGCAGCATACGATCCGCCGCATGCACCGGGGCAAACAACGAGGAACAGGATGGCAAAAGTGATGATGTCGAATGCCGAGCTCGCAATGCCAAAGCAGCCCATGAAGCTGCCCAGTCCCTTTTCAGACCAGGTTTTGGGTTGCTTGATTTCCTCTGCGTCCACATTGTCCCAAGAGATGGAGAGGCAGACGGCATCGTAGAGGAGGTTCAAGATGAGCAGCTGCGCGGCGGTCGCGGGCAAGAACGGAAGGAACACGCTTGCGGCGGCAACCGAGCAGATGTTTCCAAAGTTCGAGCTCGAGGCGATGCGAATGTACTTGGAGGCGTTTGCAAAGGCACGGCGGCCCTCTCGGACGCCCTCGGCGACTACGCCCAGGTCCCGCTCAAGAAGAACAAGGTCTGCAACCTCCTTGGATTCCGCTGCCGCAGAATCGACGACGATGCCGACATCTGCCGCGGTGAGTGCGGGAACGTCGTTCACGCCGTCTCCGATGTATCCGACGGTATGCCCCGAGAGCCTGATGAGGTTGACGATTCGTGCCTTCTGGATGGGCGTGAGCTCGGCAAAGATGCGCCCGCGGCCCACGCGGAGCAGGGCTTCCGATTCGCTCATCGTATCGAGCATCGCGCCGGTTATCACGGTATCGGATGCGATGCCGAGCCTCGAGCATGCGGACTTGGCAACAGATGCCGAGTCTCCGGTGAGCACGCGGACCTCGACCGACAGGTCGGAAAGCGCCTTCACGGCTGCACGGGCGCTTGCCTTGGGTGCGTCGAAGAAGCCCAAAAAGCCACAGAGCACCAGGCTATCCCAGTCGGTTGATGTCGTGCTATATGCAACTGCCAGGACCTTGATGCCGTCTGAGCGCATGTCTTCGGCAACGTCTAGGGCGCATGCCTTCCCTTCGGCATCCATGGGGACGAGCTCGCCTTTGAAATCGGCCCAAGCGCAGCGGGCGCATACGCTTTCGACTTCGCCCTTAACGATGGTCAGGCGCGCATCGGCCGCTGCGGAAAATCCCAGGCAGCCAAAGGCGCCGGGCGTTGCGGCGAGCTTCACGCCAGATGCTTTGGTCACATGGTCAAAGGGGTCGCTTGCGCACAGGGAGAATGCCTTTGAAAGGTCTTTTGCCGGAAAGGAGAGATGCTCCGAGCTGCAAGCTGTGGCCACGGCGCGGTCCAGCTGGTTTCTCTTCGTGCCCTGTCGCGTGCATTCGAGATAGGCCAGCCCAAGGGTTCGAGTGCTCTCGTTTCCCAAGATGTCCGTGTAATATTCAAGCACGGCGAGGTCTTCGGTGAGGGTGCCCGTCTTGTCGACGCACACGACATCCATGGATCCCAAGGACTCCATGGCATCGACGTTTTTAACGATGACCTGCCTGTTTTTGAGGCGTCGAGCACTTCCCGAAAGGCAAACGCTGGTGACCACCGGCAGCATTTCCGGCACCAGGCCAACGGCGGTTCCAAGCGCGAAGAGCAGGGCCTGCGCCCAGTCTCCAAGCATCGCGCCGCGGACGAGCATCACAAAGGGAAGCACGACGAGCATGCATTTGATGAGGCTGAGGCAGACGTTTCGCGCGCCGATGCCGTATTTGGCATGCGAGCCGTCATCGAGGCGCACCCGAGGCGTCTCGTCATCGATTTTCGAAAGCACGGTTGCCGTTGCCTGACCGTCGGTGACGGTGGTCCCTGCCAGGATGACGTCGCCTTCCTCCTTTATGGAGAAGCCGCTTTCGCCCGTAAGGGAGGCTTCGGACACAAGGACATGCTTGCCTGCGTTTAGAGAGGCGTTGACAGGGCACAGCATGCCTGCGTTGATGCGGATCACGTTGCCCGGGGTGAGTAAGTTTGCGTCAACTTGGGTCCAGCACTCGCCGTCTTGCTTCCAGACCATTGCATGATTTGCACGGGACATATGGCGTTCGAAAGTCCGCTTCGCTTCTTCTTCGTAAAAGAGCCTAACGAGGCCTCCCACAAACCACATGAGGAACAAAACGGCGGGGGCGAATATATCTGCTTCGCCTCGTGGCCGGGGGAGAACATCGACAAAAAGCGCGAGGATGGCGAGCGCGAGCAGCAGCGCGGAGAATGGGTTGAAGAATGATTTCCTGAGCATTGAGGCCCCTTTCTTGCGTTGCCATGATTCTATGCGACGAGATACCGTCCGTTCCCCTATATCTCCTTGCTATTTCCTTGTTTTGGCGAACACAATGAACAGTGTGCTCATGGTGAGCACGGTTGAGGCAGCAAGTCGCATTTTCGCTGAGGGACCGAGGTACGCGTCTGCCGGATTGCACATCCTAAAAGGAGGGGTTTGACCGACATGAACGTAGTAAAGATCGTATTCAGCCCGACAGGCGGAACTCAGAAGGTCGCCGATGCTCTTGCAGAAGAGCTGGCGAAGGACGGGGGCTCAATCTCTCAGATCGATCTGTCCGATCCCGCGATGGAGAAGGCTGATCTCTGCGTTGACGCTGACGCCCTTGCCGTTATCGCCGCGCCGTGCTTTGCCGGCCGTGTGCCCGCTCTCGTCTTGGAGCGTCTTGCCAAGGTGGCCAGCAATGGCGCAAAGGCGGTCGTGACGATTGTTTACGGCAATCGCGATTTTGACGATGCCCTGCTTGAGTTCAAAGACAGCGCCGTTGCTCTTGGCTATACGGTGGTTGCCGGTGTGGCTGGTATCGCTGAGCACTCTTTGGCACATCAGTTTGCCACGGGCGAGCCTGGTCCGGATCAGATTGCGATGCTTCATTCGTTCGCACAGCAGATTCTCGAGAAGGCTCAAAACAGCGCTGCCGGCGACGTTGAGGTCCCCGGCAATAAACCTTACAAAGATCCCGGTGCTGGCAAGTTGGTTCCCCAGCCAACTCCGGCGTGCTCGGCATGCCGTGCTTGTGCTCAGGTATGTCCCGTTGGGGCAATTGGCTCATTGCCGCGCGGCATGGCAGATGAGGACCTTTGCATCGGCTGCATGCGCTGTGCCGCCGTGTGCCCCAAGCATGCTCGCGTCGTGAATCAAGAGATTGCCGGCGCTATCGCCGCGAGGATCGAGAGCGCGTGTTCCGTGAAGAAAGATCCCCAGCTCTTCCTCTAACGGATATGGGATTCAGCTGCTCAATTGGATATCACCTGGCAATGCCGTAAGATGATTCGGTCAAAAGAGCATCTGAATCGAGAGGGATACCGTACGTGATATTGTCGCTGGCCCCCATGGAGGGGATTACCGGGCATGTGTTCCGTCGCGTGCATGCGG
>URSP01000056.1:0-11240 GCA_900550515.1 uncultured Collinsella sp.
TAGTTCTGCTCCAGCTTAACGGTCTTGCAGTTTTTAAAGTCCTTCTCAAAGTCCAGGATGTTGGTGATGTCGGCGCCGCGCCAGCTGTAAATGGACTGGTCATCGTCGCCCACGACCATGAGGTTTTGGTACTTGGCGGCCAGCAGGTTGGCGATCTCGTACTGGACGTGGTTGGTGTCCTGATACTCGTCGACGCTAATGTAGCGGAAACGCTCTTGGTACTTGTCGAGCACCTCGGGGCGGGTGCGCAGCAGCTCGAGCGTGCGCACGAGCAGGTCGTCGAAGTCCATCGCGTTGGCGGCGCGCAGGCGGCGTTCCAGCTCCAAGTAGACCTGCGCGGCCTTTTTGTCGTTGGGGCTGTCGGCGGATTTGAGCATGTCCTCGGGGCCGATCATGGCGTTTTTGGCCGAGCTGATCTTGCTGCGGATCATGTTGATAGGGAACTGCTTTTGCTCGATACCGAGCGCCTGCATAATGTCACGCACCATGCGCTTTGAGTCATCGTCATCGTAGATGGTGAACTGACCGGTGTAGCCCAGCAGGTCGGCGTCTTCACGCAGCATACGCACGCACATGGCATGGAAGGTGCACACCCACATGCCACGGGTGCCGCTGGGAATGAGTGCCGCCAGACGCTCACGCATCTCGGCCGCGGCCTTGTTGGTAAACGTGATGGCGAGGATCTGCCAGGGCTTAACGCCCAGGTCGCCGAGCATATGTGCGATGCGGAAGGTCAAGACGCGGGTCTTGCCCGAGCCGGCGCCGGCGAGCACCAGCAGCGGGCCCTCGGTGGTCAGGACCGCCTCGCGCTGGGCGGAATTAAGGCTGTCGATGTCGACGAGCGGCTTGGCGAGTTTAGGTGCCGGCGCGGGAGCGTCGTAAATGTCGAGCGGGACGAGCTCGGGCTCCGGCGCAGCGGGGGCGGTGTATGCATCGAGCGGCACGGGTTCCGGCGCGGGCGGCACGGGTACCGCGGCATTCTTTTCCCAGGGCAAGGGCTGGGTCATGGGCGACTCCTCATCTGACGGACGGCGCGCCTGCGGGCGGCGCCATAGTTTGAGCCGTACCAGTATACCGAGCCGCGCGGACACCGACGCAAATCACACCACGACTCCGTGCGTCACCGTCAGGCCCGCCCCAGCGGATTTGGCGCAATGGGGTCAGGTTACTTTGCACCAATCTATTGACAATCACGAAACCACCGATGTCATGGCAGCAGCAGCGAGCGACGGTCAGGGCGAACAAATTGGCATGAAAAGGGGGCGGCATAGACCTTTTGGTCATGCCGCCCCCTTTGAATGACAAGTTGTCGCCCTGACCGCCGCGCAGCGTCGACTAAGTTAGAGGCCGAGCATCGGCTCCAAGACGAAGAAGTACGCAAGCACCACGATGCCCAGAACGATGCGGTAGACGCCGAAGCACTTGAAGTCGTGACGGCGGACGAAGCCCATAAGCCACTTGATAGCGATGAGCGAAACCACAAAGGCCACAACGCAGCCCACGCCCAGGATGGCGACCTCGTTGGCACCGAACGTACCGCCCTTGATGAAATACTTGACCAGCTTGAGCGCACTCGCGCCAAACATGACGGGAATGGCCAGGAAGAACGTGAACTTAGACGCCACCGAGCGCGTACAGCCCAGCAGCAGGCCGCCGATGATGGTAGAACCGGAGCGAGACGTACCAGGCACCAGCGAAAGCACCTGGAAGCAGCCGATACCCAGCGCAGTCTTCCAGCTCAGGTCCTCGAGCGTGGCGATGGAGCCAAAGTCCAGATTCTCGTCATCGTCCTCATCCTCGGCAACGTCTGCCGCGGGCGCCGCAAAGTGCGCACCGGCGGGACGTCCACCCGACACCACAGCACGCGAACCAAACGAACCGGCAACGGCCATTTCCTCGCGCTTGCTCGCGCGCCAGTTCTCGATCACGATAAACAGCACGCCGTACACAATGAGCGCCAGCGCCACGACGGGAGCATTGTAGAAATGCTCCTCCATCCAGTCGTTGAGCGGCAGGCCGATCGCCGCCGCAGGAATGCAACCGAGCACAATCTTGCCCCACAGCACCCAGGTGTCGCGACAGCCCTCCTTGCCCTTGCTGGGCGAGAACGGATTGAGCTCATGGAAGAACAGCACACAGACGGCCAGAATGGCGCCGAGCTGAATCACGACCAGGAACATATTCCAGAACGTCTCGCTCACGTTCATCTTGACGAACTCGTCCACCAAGATCATGTGACCGGTCGACGAAACAGGCAGCCATTCGGTGATGCCCTCGACCAGGCCCATGAAGGCAGATTTTAGAAGCTCGATAATATCCAAAGGGACCCCCTCGTTAGACACCCGCCGGTAGATGTTCTGCGGACGATGCGGGCGATGTCCCATTATCAACCGTTGGCGGTGCGACCGCGCCTACCCTTACCAAAAAACTCGCCCGTTCACAGAATTGCGAGCAGTCAAACCGAAATCCTTGGGTATAACTGCAACAAGATAAAGTGTCCGGCGGCCAACGCGCCCGCGCCCGCCCGACGCACGAGCCCCGCGCCCGTGCGATAGACCAAGGAGGAAACCATGAACGAGGGCTACACCAAGGTATTTGTTTCACTCGACGGTACTGAGCAGCAGGATTTTGTGCTCGCACGCGCCATCAAGGTCGCCGCGAACAACGGCGCCAAGCTAATCATCGGCCACGTTATCGATTCCACGGCGCTCGAGAGCGCCGGTTCCTATCCGGTCGATCTGGTCAACGGCCTAGAGGAGGCATTTAAGAACTCCATCGCCAAGCAGCTCGAAGAGGCCAAGGCCAATCCCGACATTCCCGAGGTCGAGGTCATGATTCGCGCCGGCCGCATTCGCGAGACGCTCAAGGACGAGATGCTCGACGTGGTCAAGCCCGACCTGGTGCTCTGCGGCGCCCGCGGCCTGTCCTCGATCAAGTATGCGCTGCTGGGTTCGATTTCGACGTTCCTGCTGCGCAACACCGACTGCGACATCTTGGTCGTGAAGTAGGTTCCTTCCCGCCGGCGCAAGGCCTGCGGGGTTATCACGCCGACGTCCTCGCCGCTTCGCGGCTGCGGGATGTCGGCTTTGATAACCCCTCCCGGCCTTGCGCCTTCGTCACCGTACTTCAGCGAGTTGGCTGATAAAAGATGGCGTGCCGCCCCATTTGGGGCGGCACGTTTTGTTTGAGGCGGCACGTTTTTGTTTGGGCGGGCGTCTGCCGTGTGCGTTACTCAAAGTATTGGAACTTGTTGGTTGAAAAGGCAAACGTTACGACGAAGCCTTCGCCGGGCTCGGATGCTGCGGTGACGTCGATGCCCATCTTGGAGCACAGGCGCGCCACCAGGTAGAGGCCGATGCCCGTTGCGCGCTTGGTGGTGCGGCCGTTGTCGCCGGTAAAACCCTTCTCGAACACGCGCGGCAAGTCGGCCGCGCTCACGCCGCAGCCGTTGTCCGCAACGGTGAGCTCGATGCGCTCGCTCGCCAGGCCCTCGTCCAGCAAGGCACCCGAAAACACGATCTTTGCGCCGTCCTCACGCGCATATTTAATGCTATTCTGAATGAGCTGGCCCAGAATAAACTCGAGCCACTTCTCGTCGGTAAAGACCTCAAAGTCGAGGTTCTCGCACACCGGAGCCACGTGCGCCGCAATGAGCTCGCGCGCGTTTGCCTTAATCGCGCCCGTCACCAAGGTCTTGAGATCCCAGCGGCGAATCAGGTAGTCCCGCTCCACGACTTCCGAGCGCGCGTAGTACAGCGCCTGGTCGATATAGCGCTCCACGCGAGCCAGCTCGCGACCCAGGTCATCCACGCGCGACAGGTCGTCTTCGCTGCCGTCCAGGTTTTCCAAAATTAGATGGGCCGCCGCCAGGGGCAGCTTGGCCTCGTGGACCCAGCTCTCGATATAGTCGCAATAGTCATCGGTCTGACGCCGGCCTTCGGCAACCTCGTCGCAAGCGGCTTTGCCCACCCGGCGCAAGACCTCGTACTCGAGCTCGCCCTCGGCATAGGTCGGGCATTGCACCATCTCCTGCACCCACGCGGGACTCTCGAGCTCCTCTGCCGCGCGCTCCAACTGACGCAGAAAACGGCGACGGCGAACGTACTCAATCACGATGCCGAGCATACCGAAGATAAAGGACACGCCGACCGCCACGACCACGATAGAAACGGGTGCACCGGCGACCGTCAGCACAAAGCAGCTCAGCAGCACGCCGCACGTCCACACGGCGACGGGAAGCAGCGCATCTTTAAAGAACTTGCCAAACGACATAGCCGGCCCCTAGACCGAATAGCCCTGGCCGCGGTGCGTTGTCAAATACCCCTTGATGCCGATTTTTTCGAGCGTGGTGCGCAGGCGGTTGATGTTGACGGTAAGCGTGTTGTCGTCCACGAAGGCGTCAGAGTCCCACAGGTCCTGCATGATGGCCGAGCGCGAAACAATCTTGCCCGCGCGGCTCAGAAGCAGCGAGAGGATACGCAGCTCGTTTTTGGTGAGCTCGGTACTGGTGCCGGTTAGCGTGTTGGTGACCATGGAGCGTGCAAGATCGAGCTCCAGTCCCTTGTGTACGAGCGTGCTGCGCTTGCCCGCCGCCGCGGTGCGACGCAGCAAGGCATTGATGCGCGCCACGAGCACACGGGCGCTATAGGGCTTGGGAACAAAGTCGTCCGCACCGAGCGTCATGGCCATGACCTCGTCGATCTCGGTCGTGCGCGACGTGAGGACGATGATGGGAACCTCGGATTCGCGGCGAACCTCGTGGCAGATATGCTGGCCGTCCTTGACGGGAAGCGTGAGGTCGAGCAGCACCAGGTCGGGCGCGGCGGCGAGAATATCGTGCGAGACATGCTCAAACGATTCGCAGGCCTCGACTTCAAACCCGGCGCGGGCAAGGATGTCGACAAGCTCACGACGAATGGGCTCGTCGTCCTCAACGACATAGATCAGCGCCATGTGTCCTCCCATTTCGCGTAACTTGCACCTTCCACACCTTTATGCCACGGCGTCGCGGCTATACGACCCCGTGGGCACCTAATATGACAAAAGTGTTCGGTAGCCTTGAGAGAAAATAGGGGCCCTCGGTCCTAAACCGATCGCCCCCATCACTTCGATCTCGAGCCTCTACTCGAGCGTACGCATGTACGCAGAGATGGCATCCAGGCCCTTCTGCAGGTCGTCGGTGTTATCGGAGTATGCATAGCCGATACGCACGCTCTTGGGCTCCTCGAAGCAATCGCCCGGGGTAACGAGCGCGCCAGACTTCTTAATCATGTCGATGCAGAACGTCCTGGAGTCGATGTCGTAGTCGTAATACACGAGCGCGGTGGTACCCGCCTCGGGCTTGACGAACGACAGGTGCGGCTCGCTCTCGACCCATTTCTCCAGAACAGCAAGGTTCTGACGGACGATGCGACGGCTGCGCTCAAGGATCACGGAAGCGTTGCCCAGAATCAGCTCCGCCACCGTCTCGCTGAATATGCCGGCGGAAATCAGGTTGTAGTCGCGATGCGAGAGCAGCGCGCGACGGAGCTCCGGGCTCTTGGTGACCGCCCAGCCCAGACGCAGGCCGGCGAACGACCAGACCTTGGACATGGATGCGGTGACGACGGCCTTGTCGTACAGGTCGATCACGGACTCGCAGTACTCATCCGTCTGAGTAAGCAGACGGTAGACTTCGTCACAGAGCAGCCACGCGTCGTGTTTGCGCGCGACCTCGACAATCGCCTTGAGCGTATCGGTGTCGAGCAGGGCGCCCGTGGGGTTGTCCGGGTTATTGATGCAGATGAGCTTGGTATCGTCGGTCACCAGAGCATCGAGCGCGTCGACGTCGACGTGGTAGCCGTTCTTGCGATCGAGCTGAAGGATATCGACCTTCGCGCCGCACATCTCGGGAATCGAGTAAAGCTGCTGGTAGGTGGGCTTGACGGAGACTACGTGATCGCCCGGTTCGACGAGCGTGGAAATAACCAGGGAGTTGGCACCGGTCGCGCCGTGCGTGGGCACAATATGCCCGGGCTCGACCGTCTTATAGAGACGCGCGACCCCCTCGAGGAAGCCGGGCTGCCCCTCGATGTCTCCGTAGGTGAATCGGCGCGAGCACAGGCTATCGAGCCACGCCTTCTTGTCGGTGTTCGTAAGCTCGAACAGCTGGTCGAGCGTGAGGGAGTAGACGCACGTCTCCGCAACGTTGTGGGTGCACTTGGTCTCCCACTCGTTCATCCACTGCTCGACGGCGAAATCCTTGATCTGCATTGTCGCTTCCTTTCCTTGACTTTCTTACAGTTCCACCACGGTGCCCAGCCCCACCTCGACGGCGCGGTCGTAGGCGATTTTCGATGCCGAAAGGTCCTGAACGGCGATGCCCGACGTATCGAACACCGTCACCTGCTCGTCATCCGAACGCCCCGTAGCCATGCCGGCGATGACTTCGCCGAGCTCCGCTCTGATGTCCTCGGGCGTGATGGCACCCTCGGCAACCGGAATCTCCAGCTCACCGGACGCGACCGATTGCTCGCGGTCGTCGACGTAAACAGCGGCACGGGCGACAAGCGCCGAGGCGAGCTCCTGCTTGCCGGGCATGTCGGCACCGACGCAGGAGATATGCGTACCAGGACGCACCCATGAATCGGGAATGATGGGCTTGGTCGCCGGCGTGATCGTCACGATAATGTCGGCCTCTGCCGCGGCACCTTGGCCGTCGGCCGTCGCCTCGATGGAATAGGTGGATGCCTCGCGAACATGCTCGCAGGCGCCCAAGATATGGGCGACTTCGTCTCGCATGCGCTCGACGCGGGCCTCGGGCGCGGCATCGGAAACCGGCTCCCACACCTTGACCTCACTCACTTTGGGACAGGCGGCGAGCACGCCCGCCACCATATAGGTGCTCATATGGCCGGCACCCGCAACAAGCAGCTTGGACGCATCCGCCCGAGCCAGCCACTTGGCACCGAGCGCAGCGGCGGCACCGGTGCGAAGTCCAGTGACGGCAGAGGCATTGAGCAGCGCCAGCGGCTCGCCCGTCGCGTTGTCGCACAGCAGTGTGGTGCCAAAGATCTCGGGCAGCCCCTTTTTGGGATTCTGAGAGAACCAAGCAGTGAGCTTGAGACCGAAGAGGCCGCTTCCCGCCAACTCGCCCGAGCGGATATCCATATCGGCCACGCCGGGTTCGAACTGCTCATATACCATCGGCCACGCAACACCCTTGCCCGTTGCCTTCTGGCGATATGCCTCCTCCACGGCAGCGATTGCATCCTCAATCGTCAGCACCTTGGAAACTTCCTCGGCCGAAAGCACCACCATCTGCCCCATCATCGCTCCTCTCAGCGAAAGCTTTACGTTGCCTCACTGTACGGTTTAGTAACGATGCCGCCAAGGATCATTTCTTGTTGGAATCTACAACGATTCTCAATCTGATTTTTCGTTCTATCAGCATGTATTTGAACTATTTCCCGCATCAACGGTATACGGATGTGCGATTATCCTATATATACCTGTACTATTTGTAGTGATTTACAAGGTGATGTTGATGCTATACACCGTCTCGGACTTCTCACGGGAATATGAGGGGTCGGTCCGTCTAATCGCCGGCAGCGATGGCGTCTCGCGTGCCGTCTCTGGCGTCGGGATCCTCGATTATGAACTTATGCCCGGCCTCAAGAACAAGTACCAGCGTGTCAACTTCAGCTCAGACGAGATCATCCTCAGCACTTTCCTCTATGCGAAGGACGACCCGTACCTCATCACTGAAGCCGTGAAATACCTCGTCGCCAAGGGAACGAGCGGTCTCATCATCAAAAACGTCCTGCACATCCCGATTCCCGACCAAGCCATCCGCTACGCCAATGCGCGGCACTACCCGGTCTTTCTCACGACCGACGACTCACTGTTCTTTGACAGCGTCATCTATGAGGTCAAACGGCATATCGAGCAGCTTGCGTCCATCGACTTCGCACAGCGCGAGATCGATGCCCTGAGGACAGACGCATCGCCCGAGTCCATCTGTCGACGCATCCGAAGCCTCAACCCGTCATTTCTGGACGAAGCGGTCGCCCTGTTCGCATCGTTTGCAGAGCCCCTCGACCCGCGTACGTTTTTGCAAATCGAACGTCTCTGTGCAAAATCGACCCTCGCCGAATGCCACAACATGCTGGCACCCTACGACGGAGGTTTGTTATTCGTAGCGACAAGCGACTCGGAGCAGGCGCTCGATGTGGAGCGAATCGTGCAGGCGCTCACGGAGCTCATCGAGGCTAGCGGTATCGATGGCGGAGCGGAAGGGCTCGGCATCAGCGATATTCTGTTTGGAGACGAGGCGGTGGCGCAGGCGATCTCGCAGGCGATTTACGCACAGCGCCTATCTTGTCAACGAGCCGAGGGTCCCGTGCGCTATACGCAGCTCGGCATCCTGAGAACCGTGATGCCTTTTGCGGAAACCCCGGAGATGCGATCGTTCTCGGAGGCGATTCTCTCGCCGATACGCGAGCACGACAGTGAGCATGGCAGCGAGCTGGAATCCACGCTCGCCGCATTCATCGAGAACGACCGACGTATCGAGCGAACCGCCAAGCAGACTAGCCAGCACCCGAACACGATTCGATATCGCCTCGATAAGGTGACAGCTCTCACCGGGCTGAGCTACAAATGCGCCCCGGAGATGGAGCAGCTGTCGCTCGCCTACGCCATCGAACGCGCTCGTTCGCTTCAGTAAGCCCACCCCGCCTTGAAGTTAGGAGCGGCGGGCGCGAAGCTTTTCGTAGCCGTCGGCGAAGAAGGCGACCGTAGCGGCGTCGGAGTCGGCGGCGTCGGAGTCGGCGGCGGCAACCACGCCGTGCTCGTCGCTCACCAGGAACAGCGCGCCCTTAAGCTGCGCGGGAATATCTACGCGCGTGACCGGGATGCCCTTGGTCTGGGCCAGCTGCTCGATGAGCGTCGCCGTGCCGCACAGGCACTCGTCCGCTGGCGCCACAAAGGCAAGCTCGCCGTTATCGACGGCGGCGAGCAGCTCGGGCGCCACGCCGGTTTCGTCGGCCTCGGAGCGGGCCTCGGCGGAGCGGGCACGTAGCGCCTTGGCCGACGTATCGGCTAGCGGCTCGTACTCCCCCACCGTCATGGCGGCGTTGCCGTTGACGTCGATCACCAGCATGAGTACGCCGTCGTGTGCGGTGTAATCGCCCTCAGCAAGTGACCACTCAACGTGCTGCTTTGCCCAGCTGAGCATGTTATGGGTAAGCGGCTCGCCCTGCACCAGGCGCTCGGACAGCGCGCGGATGTGGCGGTTGAGCATGGGCACCTTTTTGTTGGACATGCGCCAACGGCAGATGAGCGCGGGCTTGTCAAGCGTGAACTTCTCGACCGCCTCCTGATTGGCGCAAAAGTCCTCGTACGCACGCTGATCCTCGGCATTGCCAAACAGCTCGGCATCATCAATCTGGGGCATGGTCATACCTTTCGTGTTAGTCATTCCGTCCTCTTATACCAAAAAGACGGCCCTCCAAACGGAGCAGCCGTCTTTTGCGGAGATTATTTTGTCCCAGGGCGGAACTTAGTGACGGAAATGCCTGGCTCCGGTGAACACCATCGCGATGCCGTGCTCATTGCAGGCCTGGATGCTCTCGTCGTCGCGCTTGGAGCCGCCGGGCTGAATGATGCAGGTCACACCATGCTCGGCAAGCACGTCGACGTTGTCGCGGAACGGGAAGAATGCGTCGCTTGCGCAGGCAAAGCCGCCCTTCTCCACGCCCTCGCGCTCGCAGAAGTCCTCGGCGCGCTCGCAGGCAAGCAGTGCGGAGTCAACGCGGTTAGGCTGACCCGGGCCCATGCCAATGCCGGCCTTGCCCTTGGAAATCAGGATGGCGTTGGACTTAACGCCCTTGCAGACCTTCCAGGCAAACTCGAGCTCGGCCATCTCGGCGTCGGTGGGCTTGCGGTCGGTGGGGAACGTAAAGGTCGCGGGATCCTCGGTCACGTGGTCGACTTCCTGCACCAGCATGCCGCCGTCGATGGAGCGCAGCTCCACCTGGGCGCCATGATCCACGCCGCCGGTGGCCAGCACGCGCAGGTTGGGGCGCTTAGCCATGCGCTCGAGCGCCTCGTCGGTGTAGCTCGGGGCGATGATAACCTCGACGAACTGCTTGTTCTGATCGGCAAAGTGCTCGACCAGCTCATAGGGAACCTCGCGGTTGCAGGCGATGATGCCGCCGAAGGCGCTCTTGGGATCGCAGGCGAAAGCGCGGTCGTAGGCAGCCGTGATGTCCTCGGCAACGGCGGAACCGCAGGGGTTCTGATGCTTGAGGATCACGCAGGCCGGCTCGTCGAACTCGCGGACCAGGTTCCAAGCGGCGTCGGCATCCAGATAGTTGTTGTAGCTGAGCGGCTTGCCCTGAATCTGCTCGGAGCCCACGAGCGGGAACTGCGAGCTCGCGGTGTTCTCGCAGCCCTCGGCAAAGCGGTAGACCGTAGCCTTCTGCTGAGGATTCTCGCCATAGCGCAGGTCGTCGACCTTCTCCAGCGAAATCTCGAGCTTGGCAGAGGTGTCCGCCACGTCGCTTGCCTGGGCGGCAAGCCAACGGGAGATAGCCGTGTCGTAGGCGGCGGTGGTCTGGTAGACCTTCACCTGCAGGCGACGACGGGTGGAAAGCGTGGTGCAGCCACCGGTCTCGTGCATCTCGGCCAGGACGGCATCATAGTCGGCCGGGTCGGAAATGACGGTAACGCTCGTGGCGTTCTTGGCAGCAGAGCGCAGCATGGAGGGACCGCCGATGTCGATGTGCTCGATGGCGTCCGCGAAGGTGACCTCGGGATTGGCGACGGTCTTCTCGAACTCATACAGGTTAACGACGACCAGGTCAATCAGCTTAATGCCGTGCTGAGCGGCCTCCTGCATGTGCTGCTCGGAATCGCGGCGGGCCAGCAGCGCGCCATGAACCTTGGGGTGCAGGGTCTTAACGCGGCCGTCCATCATCTCGGGATAGCCCGTGAACTCCTCGATGGGGGTTACGGGAACGCCCGCGTCCTCGATGGCACGAGCCGTGCCGCCCGTAGAGATGATCTCGACGCCAAAGTCGTCAACCAGCGTCCGTGCGAAATCGACGACGCCCGTCTTATCGGTAACCGAGATCAACGCGCGTGCGATCTTCACATCAGATCCCATGCAGTCCTCCTGTCTGGTACGCCGCCGTGCTCTGTGAGTCGGTGATACGTCGATCTGCAGCGCTCGCGCAGCGGCATTGAAAATACTGATT
>URSP01000057.1:0-10873 GCA_900550515.1 uncultured Collinsella sp.
AAGGAGTCGTCGGCAGCGTCAGATGTGTATAAGAGACAGTGATTCCGGAACACAGCTTCCGGTTGAGGGCCGATCCGGAAAGCGCATCCCACTCCGGGACTGGATTCCGGGACGTAGTTTCCGCCGAGGGCCCAAAAAGGAAAGCACATCCCGTTCTGAGTGCCAATTCTGGGATGTAATTTCCGCCGAGGGCTCCAAAGGGAAAGTGCATCCCATTCTGAGGCACGATTCCGGGACACAGTTTCCGCATGCGGAGGCGCTCCAAACAAAAGGCCCCGGCTCGCGATGGAGCCGGGGCCAAAGGCGCAGCATATGCAGTTGATGTTGAGCGCGAACAGCTCGTCAGCAATGGCTGTCCGCGCCCTACCCTACCCGCGGTTGCGGACGCGGCTGTAGGGCGTATCCACCATGGGCAGATTTGGACGCAGCTTGCCGTCAAACGTGCGGTAGGCGTTCTGTACGGCGGGCGCCGTGGGGATCGTTGCGATCTCGCCGATGCCCTTGCCGCCGTACGCCACAGGCAGCAGCTCGTCCTTCTCCACGTAAATGGCGTGAATATCCGGAATCTCGGGCGCACGGAACAACCCGAGCGTACCGTACCTTGCCTGGGGTACGCAGTCCTTGAGCGGCCAGTCCTCGGTAAGCGCATAGCCCATACCCATGAGCACGCCGCCTTCAATCTGACCCTGGATGGAGATGGGGTTGACCACCTTGCCGGAATCGTGCGCGGCATAGACCTCGCTCACGCGGCCGTCATCATCCAAAATGACCACATGCGTGGCAAAGCCGTAGCAGATGTGGCTCTTGGGGTTGGGAACGTCAGCGCCCAGCTTGTCGGTCGGCTCCAGGTACACGTAGCCAAACTCGCATCCCTCGAGCGCCTTGATGGCGGCCGCGGGATCCTGAGGATGCATACCCTGGCCGGCGACGAGCTCCTGCGTGCGCAGCTGATAGGCGCGACCGTCGTCGTACTCAATCTTGACGCCGTCACCATGGGCGCTCACCGGGGCGGCAGGCGCAGGCTTGCCGGCCTCGATGCCGACCATGGCATCGCGCAGCAGGAAGGCGGCACCGCGCACGGCCTCGCCGGTCACGACCGTCTGACGCGAGCCAGACGTGGTGCCGGAGTCGGGAGCGTTCTCGGTGGAGCACTCGCCGTTGGCAATGCAGCGAAGCGGCAGACCGCATGCCTCGGCAACGTCCTGCAAAAAGACGGTGTTGCAGCCCTGGCCGATGTCGGACGTGGCGGCATAGACCACGGCCACGCCGTCCTCGATGCGAATCTTGCAGCGGCCGGCATCGGGCAGGCCCACGCCCACGCCGGCGTTCTTCATGGCGCAGGCAATGCCGGCGTGTCCGGGATGCGCATAGTAGGCATCCTTGACCTCGAGCAGCGTCTCCTTCAGCGCCGTGGAGCAATCGGCAATTTGGCCGTTGGGCAAAACCTCGCCCGGCTCGATAGCGTTTCGGTAACGAATCTCCCACGGATCCAGGCCGACCTTCTCTGCCAGCAGGTCGATCAGGCTCTCGAGCGCAAACTCGGACTGGCAAACGCCAAAGCCGCGGTACGCGCCGGCGGGCGGGTTGTTGGTGTAGTAGCCAAAGCCGCGAATGTCGGTGTTCTGGTACTTGTAGGGGCCGACGGCATGCGTGCAGGCACGCTCGAGCACCGGGCCGCACAGCGACGCGTAGGCGCCGGTGTCAAAGTTGATCTCGCAGTCCAGACCGGTAAAGTTGCCCTCGGCGTCGCAGCCCAGCGTAAAGGTGCCGTCCATGGCGTGGCGCTTGGGATGGAACGCGAGCGACTCGGCGCGCGTGAGTTTGCACTTCACGGGACGCTGGAACTTATATGCGGCGAGCGCGGCCAGGTGCTGGATGGACACGTCCTCCTTGCCGCCAAAGCCGCCGCCCACAAGCATGGTCTCGACGACCACGCGCTCGGGCTCGTTGTCCCAGCCAAACATGTGGGCACACTCTTTGCGCGTGTCGTAGGCACCCTGGTCGGTCGACTGCACCTTGACGCCGTTCTTGTACGGGAAGGCGACGGCGCACTCGGGCTCCAAGAAGGCATGCTCGGTAAAGGGCGTGGTAAAGCGCTGCGTCACGGTAAACGCGCTTTCTGCCAGCGCCTTGGCGGCGTCGCCGCGCGTCACGTGACGGCTCTGGCACACGTTGTCCTTGAGCTCCACCGTGTTGCCAAAGGCAAAGAAGCTGTCGTGCAGGCGCGGGGCGTCGGCAGCCTTGGCCTCGACAATGTTGCGCACGGGCTCCAGCGGCTCGTAGTCAATCTTTACGAGCTTCTTGGCCTTCTCGAGCGTCGCCTCGTCCTCGGCAACCACCAGCACGATGGCGTCACCCACGCAGCGGGTGATATCGCCCTGGGCGATCATGACGTCCCAGTCCTGGATAAGGTGGCCGACCTGGTTGACCGGCACGTCCTCGGCGCGCAGGATGCCCACCACACCGGGCAGGGCCTCGGCCTTGGAGGTGTCGATGGAGAGCACGCGGGCGCGCGGATACTTGGAGCGCACGGCGCTGGCATAGGTCAGGCCCGGCTGATCGAGCTCGTCGATGTCGTCGGGATACTTGCCCTCGCCGAGCACCTTCTTGCGCACGTCGATACGGAAGGCGCGCTTGCCCACGCCGTAGTCATCGCCGCGCTCCAGGTCCTCATCGATCTGCTTTTCGCCGCGGAGCACCGCAGCGGCCAGCGAGATGCCCTCGATAATCTTTTTGTAGCCGGTGCAGCGGCAGACGTTACCGCGAATGGCGTACTTAATCTGCTCCTCGGTGGGCTCGGGGTCCTCGGCGATGAGCGCTGCGCCCGCCATGACCATGCCGGGAATGCAAAAACCGCACTGCACGGCGCCCACGGCGCCAAAGGCGTACACAAAGGCCTCGCGCACGTCCTCGGGCAGGCCCTCGACGGTTACGATGTTGCGACCGGCAGCAAGAGCAGTGGTCAGCACGCACGCCTTGACGGCCGCACCGTCCACATGGATGGTGCAGGTACCGCAAGCACCTTCGGAGCAGCCGTCCTTGGCGGAATGGATATGCAGGTCGTCGCGCAGGTAGCGCAGCAGCGGTTTATTCTCCGTCGTCGTGCGCTCGACGCCGTTAACGGTAAAAGTGAATTCCTGTGCCATGGTGATTCCCTTCTACACGCCGGCGGCGATGCCGGTGCGGTCGTGGATGGCGCCATGCGGGCAGACGACGGCGCACATGCCGCACGACAGGCAGTCCACGCCGTCGATATGGGCGCAGTTGTCCTCGATGCGGATAGCGCCGGCAGGGCACTTTTTAGCGCACATGCCGCAACCGATGCAGCTCGTGTCGCAGATCTTGCGAGCGATGGCGCCCTTATCTGTGTTGTTGCAGCGCACCAGAATGTTCTGGTAGCCGGGAACGAAGGCAATCACGCGCTGCGGGCACGCCATACCGCACAGGCCACAGCCCGTGCACTTGGAGCGATCCACGCGGGCGATGCCATCGACCAGCGCAATGGCGCCGTGGGGGCAGGCCGTGACGCAGGCGCCACAGCCAATGCAGCCTTCGCTGCAGCGGGCGTCGCCGCCTGCGGAAGCGCAACCACTTCCGCAGGCAACGTAGGCCACGTTATGTTGAATGGATTTGGCCATAAGAGACTCGCCTATTTCTTAAGAAGGTACGAATAGTTGTCGCGCACGGCCCTGATGGTCAGGCGGACGGCCTCGGGAAGACCGGTGTTGACGGCATCGACCGAGACGGTGCGGACCGTGCCGGCGACGCGGACCTTAAAGTGGTCCTCGTCCACGGCCAGGAAGCCCTCGTTCTCGGAGTTCTCCATGTCCTGCTCGCTCCAGAACAGGGTGAGCTTGTCCTTGTAGGGACGACCCTCCTGGTAGGGGCAGAACACGGCGCAGTTACCGCACTCGTTGCACATGCCGTCGACATGGACGACCTGATGCTTGGCCAGGCCCGGCACCTTAATTGCCACGTTGGCGCGGTTGGGGCACACGTCGCAGCAGACCTCGCACACCGAGCCGCAGCCCAGGCAGCGGGTCTTGGTGCAGTTGCGCTTGTCGCGGCACAGCGACCCCTTGCGCTCGTAGCAGGTGTCCTCGCGGCCGGCCTGCTCGTTGCAGTCGGCGTACTTGTTAAAGTCCACGCCGGCGATGGCACGGGCGACCTCCGCGGCGTCGGCGATAGCCTCGACCACGGTGGCAGGACCGCGACGGCAGTCGCCCGCAGCCCAGACGCCCTCAACGCCGGTGGAGGTGGCGGCAAGACGGCCGCGACGGTCGTGCTCGACGCCCGCGGCATCGTAAAGGCTGGCATCGATGCCCTCGCCCACGGCGCAGATCACCGTGGTGGCGGAAAGCTCGACGGTCTCGCCCGTGGCGACGGGACTGCGACGGCCGCTTGCATCCGGCTCGCCGAGCTCCATAACGTCGCAGGTCAGCACGGAGCCGTTGAGCGCCTTGGGCGCCAGCAGCTCGCAGAACTCAACGCCGTCGGCAAGAGCAAGATCGAGCTCTTCCTCGTCGGCGGGCATCTGCTTCTTGGTGCGGCGATACACCAGGCGCACGTTCTTCACGCCGGCCAGGCGCTTGGCCACGCGGGCCGCGTCCATGGCGGTGTTGCCGGCGCCAATGACCACGACGTCCTCGCCCAGTTCGAGTTTCTCGCCCTTCTTGGCGGCCTCGAGGAACTCCAGCACATCGAGCTCGGCACCCTCGCCCAAGCCCGCAGAGCCGGGCATCCAGGCACCGGTGGCCACGACCACGTCAGTAAAGCCTTGAGCCTTGAGTTCGTCGATGGAATCAACGCGAGCGTTGAGCTGCACCTTGGCGCCAAAGGCCAGGCAGAGCTCGGCATCGTGGGAGATATCGTCGCTGGCGATACGGAACTCGGGGATCACGTGACGGACCACGCCGCCGAGAGAGTCGCGGGCCTCGAAGATGGTGACGGGCACGCCGGCACGCGTCAGGAAGAATGCCGTCGCCAGGCCGGCCGGGCCGCCGCCGATAACGGCAACGTTGCGCTCGCCGTCGTTTGCGATGGCCTGGGCGCGCAGCTTGGGCAGCACGGCGGTCATGGCCTCGCGGGCGGCCTTGAGCTTGCTGGCGCGAATCTGGGCGCCCTCGGGCTCGTAGAACGCACGCTCGCAGGCACGGCCGCAGGGATGCGGACAGATGGTGCCGGTAATGAACGGCAGGGCGTTGCGCTCGATGATAATGTTGAGCGCGTCCTCGTAGCGACCCTCGTCAACAGCCGCCAGGTAGGCGGGAATATCCTGCTGGATGGGGCAGCTCGTGCGGCACGGCGTGGTAAAGCAGTCGGAAAGCGGGCTCTTACCGGCGACCTTGCGATCGGGCAGCGGGCGCAGCGGCTTCTTATAGAGCGGGTTGGTAAGCGAATCGACCTGGATCGCGGTCACGGCGTCGAGAGAGACACCCTCAAACGGCTTGCCGTCCAGATCGGTAAACTCGCCGGCCATCTGGCTAAAGCGCTCGTAGCCACCAGGCTTGAGCACGTCGGTCGCCAGGGTGACGGGCCAAATGCCGGCATCGTACAGGGCGCGGATGTTGTAGACCGTAGCACCGCCGGAGTAGCTGATGCGCAGCTTGCCATCGAACTGCTCGGTAATGCGGCGGGCGGCCTCGATGGTCAGCGAGAACAGCGAACGGCCCGACATGTACATCTCGGTGGAGGGCAGCTCGTTCCTCGTCACATCGACGGGGAAGGTGTTGGTGAGCTTGACGCCAAACTCCAAACCGCGCTCGGCGCACAGGGCAATCAGGCGCTCGAACATGGGCACGGCGTCGGCCCACTGCAGGTCCTCGCGGAAGTGCGTGTCATCGAAGACGATGTAGTCAAAGCCCAGCTCGTTGAGGCGCTGGCGGGCAAACTCATAGCCCAGCAGCGTGGGGTTGCACTTGATGTAGGTGTTGAGGCCCTTCTCGGTGATGAGGTAGGTCGCGATGCGCTCGATCTCGGCGGGCGGGCAGCCGTGCAGCGTGGACTCGGTAATGGAGTTGGAGACGCGCGCCGGGATGGACTCGACAAACGCAGCATCGACATGCTCAAACTTGTCCAGGTTAGCGAGCGCCCACGTGCGGCACTCGTTCCAAACCTCGGAGCCGCTGGCGTCCTTCATGCCCTCAATGTACGCATCGACCTTGGGGCTCTTAATGCCCTCCAGGTCATAGCCCACCGACATGTTAAAGACAAAGCCGTCCGGGCTGCCCAGGCCGTACTCGCGAGCGATCAGGTGGCAGGCGAACCATGCCTTCACGTACTCGGCAAAGGCCTGCGGAACCTCGAGCTCGGTCGACCACTCGCAGTTGTAGCACTCGTCCTGCGCCACAATGCAGGGCTTGTTCACACACTTGGAGAGCTCCTCGCCGTCCATAACCTGAACGGTCTTAAGCTCAAAGAAGCGGGAACCAGCCACATAAGAGGCCACGATGTTCTGGGCAAGCTGCGTGTTGGGGCCGGCGGCCGGGCCAAACGGAGTCTCGATGCGCTCGTCAAAAATGGGAAGCGCGCCCTCCTGGTTGGTCGTGACCATCTTGCGCACGCCAAAGACGGCGCCCTGAGTCTTGTGCTCCTCGATGATCCAGTTCATCAGCTGCGAAAACGGGATCGGCCTCATGATGTCGCTCATAGTGAGCTCCTCTCTGTAACGCCCGGCGAGACCGCGCGACGGGCGCAAATACGGTGTAGCGCTAGCACAGCGCCGGCGACCCCGCGGAGGCCGCCTATGCACGCGCCGGATGCGGCGAAACATCCGACGCGCGCGAATCTCCAATTGGATTAATACACGCGATCGTTGAGCGTACTCCAGAGCTTCTTGGACTCAGCCATGGTCCACGCGTTGATCTTGTCCTCATCAATGCCAACGAACTCGCGATCCTTGTACAGGACGCGGCCGTTGATGATGGTGGTGCGGCAGTTTTTGCCCATCATGCCAAAGAGCATGTGACCGTCGATGTTCTCCTCGCTCAGCGGCGTAAAGGGCTTGTAGTCCATAACGATAACGTCGGCGGCAGCGCCGGCCTCGAGCACACCGAGCTTGCGATCGAAGTACTTGCTCGCCATCTTGGCGTTGTTCTCGAACAGCATCGTCATGGCCTCGCACCAGCCCACGTTGGGCATGGCGGCGTTGTGGCGCTGAATAATCAGGAAGACCTTAAGGCTCTCGAGCATATCGTGGGTGTAGGCGTCGGTGCCCATGCACACGGGGATGCCGCGGCGGAAGAACTCGAGCACGGGGGCGCAGCCCACGGCGTTGCCCATATTGGATTCGGGGTTGTTGACCAGCCAAGTGCCGGACTCCTTGACGATATCCATCTCGGCAGGCGTCACGTGGATGCAGTGGCCGAGCATGGTGTCGGGACCCAGCAGGTTGTGCTGTAGCAGGCGCTCGACGGGGCTGATACCACCGCGGTTGAGGCGGGAATCCCACACGTCGTTCATGCCCTCGCACACATGGATGTGGAAGCCGGTCAGGCCGTTGTTGGCCTCGGCCATCTTATCCATGGTCTCGTCCGAAAGCGTAAAGGTAGCATGTCCGCCAAACATGGCGGCGATCATGTGGTTGTCGTTATCGCGACGCTCCTTGGCGGCCCACTGGGCAAATTCGGCGTTCTCGGCAATGGCCTGGTCGCACTTTTCCTGGCCGCGGCGATCGGAGACCTCGTAGCACAGGCACGAACGCATGCCCAGCTCCTGAGCTGCATCCTTAATGGTAAAGAGGCTTCCCGGGATCTCGCAGAAGCTCGCATGGTGATCGAAGATCGTGGTGACGCCATCACGGATGGAGTCCAAAATCGTGGCATAGGCGCTGGCCTTGGTGCCGTCGAGCGTCAGGTTGTCGTCGATCTTCCACCACTGCTGCTCAAGATTCTCCAGGAAGTTGGTGGGGTTGCAGCCCTTAATGGCAAGGCCGCGGGCCAGACCCGAGTAGATGTGGGTGTGGCAGTTGATGAGTCCGGGCATGATGAGGTTGCCCCGGGCATCGACGTACTCGGCATCCGGGTACTTGGCCTTGAGCTCGCGCTCGGGGCCCACTTCGACGATCGTATCTCCGTCAATGGCGACCGCACCGTTTGGAATGAACGGGGTCTGAGCGTTGCGGGTAAAGACGGAACCGTTAGCGACCAGAAGCATGGATGCTCCCTTCAACATCAGAGGCGGGGTTTGACACCTCTGACATGGCGGAGTGCGAAGCGCCGGCCTACACCGGAAACGGGCCCTCTCCCGTCAACGCTTCACCAAAGGGACAAGCCCTTTGAAGTGCGGCTTGGCGCCGCATGGCGTCGGCGGACGAGGCGATGCGTCCGCCGACGAATAGCACCGAATTGGTTACTTCTTGCTCTCGGGCAAGACCAGATCCACGGCAGCGTCCTTGGCAGCATCGATGTGCTGAGCCACGACCGGCGTCTGCGGAAGGATCAGGTTAAGGACAATGGCCATGATGGCGGTGGGGGTTACGGCATTGGAGCCGATGACGGTGGACACCCAGGCGGGCATACCCTCGCCGGCAAGGCAACCGCTGGCCATCCAGATACCCAGGCCAAAGACGACGGAGGTGCCGACGATAGTGGTAGTGCGCTGCGTGAGGCCCTCGCGGGTGAACATGCGCACGCCGTTCATGGTGATGGTGCCAAAGACGCCGACGGTCGCGCCGCCGATGACGGGCTGCGGGATAGCGGAAAGAACGGCAGAGAGCTGCGGGAACAGACCGGCGATGGCAAAGACGGCCGCGATGATCACAAAGACCCACTTGTTGACGACCTTGTTGGAGCAGATGATGCCCACGTTCTGGCCAAGGGCGCTGGTGGGAAGACCGCCCAGCAGGCCGCCGACCATAGAGGTGAGGCCCTGGGACACGATAGCGCCGGAGAGCTCGCGCTCGGTGGGCATACGGTCGATGGAGCCCAGGCAGGCGGCGGAGACGTCACCGATAACCTGAATAGCAACCATGGGGAACACGACAGCGAGGGTAATGCAGACCTCGGGATCAAACTCGAGCGCGTAGGGCATGAGCTTGGGAAGGGCGAAGACCTGAGCGGTGGCGACGCTGGAGAAGTCGATCATGCCAAAGGGGATGGAGACGATCATGCCAACGATCATGCCAAAGAACACGGATCCCAGCTTGAGCGTGCCCTTGCCAAAGTTGGCGAGCGCAAAGAACACGGCGAAGGTGATAAGAGCGACGCACCAGGCCTGCGGGGTACCCCACAGCGGCGTACCCATACCGCCGGCCATATACTTGACGGCCGTGGGATACAGCGAAACGCCGATGGAGAAGATGACCGTACCGGTCACGACGGGCGGGAACAGCCACTTGATCTTGCTGTAGGCCAGACCAAAGAGGACCGCGACGGCGCCGCCGACGATCTCGCCGCCCAGCAGCGCACCAAAGCTAAAACCCGAGGCACCCATGGCCTGCAGGGCCGGCAGGAACGCGAACGAAACGCCCATGACGATGGGCAGGCCGCCGCCGATGCGACGGAAGGGAGCGAAGGCCTGAAGGGCCGTATCGATCGCCGAAAGAATGAGGGCGACCTGGATGATGTCGGTGCTCTGCTGGCTATTAAAGCCGTAGACGCCGGCCATGATGACCGCCGGGGTAATGATGCCGGCAAACGATGCCAGTACGTGCTGAAGGGCACACGGGATCATTTCCTTAACGGGAGGCATGCCTTCGCGAGTGAACAGGGCTTCAGTGCCGTTCGTAACCGTCTCCTGGGTCATTTGACCACCAATCCTCGAAGTAGTTGTTTTCGCATCTAACGCTCTATTGTGACGCAGTGCGGGGTTGAGGTTGTGCCTTCATTGCATATCGTATTAAAGATGATTCTCATTCTCAATAATAATTTTTTGTTATCAGACTATTCTTCAGCTGAAACAACGCATTTCCGCAGGTCAAGAAAGTGTCTGGTCAAAATAACATCTAACATTTCTTTTGGTCAACCGTTTACCGCTAAATTCCTACCGTTCGCCTGCATTACGCAATGTACCTGCGGATATACGAGATGATGGGCAGCGTGTTACCATGATAAAAAATTGTTATGAACATTTCCGATTTCACCCAAAGGAGTTGCCCGTGAACGAGACCGTACGTCGCTTTTTGCCGATGGTCGATTTTCTGGAGCAGATACTCGGCAAAAACAGCGAAATCGTGCTGCACGATTTCTCGGATCCCGACCACGCCATCGTCGATATTCGCAACGGCATCGTGAGCGGCCGCAAGGTCGGCGGTCCCGCCACCGATCTGGCACTCAAGATCATGCACGACGCCAAGTATCGCGACCTGCCGTTTATTACGGGCTACGAGGGCCGCGGCGCCGGAGGCAAGACGTTGGAGTCAGCGACGTACTTTATCCGCGAGAATGACGAGATCGTCGGTATGCTCTGCGTCAACACCGACCTCTCGACCGTGCGCTCCATCAACGCCATGGCGCAGCAGCTCATGGCGTGCTTCGACGCGGCGCCGACGCGCACGGAGCCCGCCCCTATCGAGGTCGAAAGCCTTTCGGAGTCCACACAGGAGCTCATCGACCGCAGCATTGCCGAGTTGCTGAGCGCGCGCGGGCTGGATGTAGCGTCGCTTGGTCAGAGCGACCGCGTGGACGTCATTCGCCACCTCAACGGCAACGGGGTGTTCATGCTCAAGGGCGCCGTGGCCTGCGCCGCTACCGCGCTGGGTATCTCGGAGCCCAGCGTCTACCGCTACCTGCAAAAAGTTCGCAAGGAGGGCTAACGGGCAACATGAAGCGCGGCTCCACAAGCGATCCGTCACTTGACAAAAGACCCTGCAGCTCGCACTGAACTGCCTCCCATTTCTTGGACATGAGAAATGGGAGGCTTTCTTTATGCGCGT
>URSP01000058.1:0-10383 GCA_900550515.1 uncultured Collinsella sp.
AGGTACATGGCAGAGCTGGCGCCGGACTCGCGCGTCAGGACCAGGAACTGGTCGATGTCGCCGGCGTTAAGAGCTGCCCAGCGCTTGTCGACCAGGCCGTTCTCGTACCAGTAGTGAACGGCGCGCAGACAAGCGCGGTCGCCCAGTTTGGCGCGCAGCTCGGGGAGCTTGGCGTCAAAGTCGGCGACGTCGACCTCGCACAGGCGTGTCTTGCCAAACTCGGCGGCGACGTCCTGCATCTCGCGCGGAACGGCGGCATAGTCGTCGGTGGCGGCCACGTGGTCGGCACCGACCTTAACGAGCACGAGCGCATAGCCGTGATCCTCAAAGTTGAGTTTGAGCTTCTGGGTCTTGGGCTGGGCCTGATCCTCAAAGTCCATGTAGGCGAGTCCGCCCAAGCAAACGGCGGCCTGGTCCATCAGACCGCAGGGCTTGCCGTAATAGTTGTTCTCGGTGCGCTGGCTCATCTGCGCGAGCGCGACGGGCTCGATGGCGGGTGCGCCCCAGAGGGTTTCCATGGCGCGACCGTACGCGGCCTCGACGGCGGCAGAGCTGGAAAGACCGCCGCCCGAGGGGACGGAGCAGGTAAAGGCAAAGTCGAAGCCGTGGGGCTCAACGCCAAGGGCTGCAATCTCGTGGGCCATGCCGCGGACGAGGCTTGCGGACGTGCCCTTCTCGGACTCCTGAACGTCTAGCGTGTCGAGCGCGATTTCAAACGTGGGATAGCCCTCGTCGGCTACGCGAGCCTTGTTGGAATCGGTTGCCACGGCGATGCCGTCGACGGCGACATCGAGCGAGCCGGCGATAACGTGGCCGCCCTCGTGGTCGGTGTGGTTGCCGCTGATCTCGGAGCGGCCGGGCGCGTGCACATAGAGCACCTGGCGGTCGCCGATGGGGCCAAACTCCTCCTCAAACAGCTTGGTGAGCGTGGCGAGCGTCTTTTCGTCGGGGGCGGTCATGAGGGTCCTTTCTTTGGCGCGTACAGGTAAGTTTTGCCTCGTTATGAGTACGTTAACAACTTGAAGCGGCATAAACCGAGTGTTCACGATACCGCACGTTACGGGCTATGTTAACGTACTCATAACCCATCGCTTGTCACTTTTTGAGAATCTGGTAATCGGTAGAAATGCAGCCGTGAACGGTACTGCCGTATGGACTTATAAAGCAGAAGAGATGCAGATAGAAAAAGTAGAGTACGTTAACATGCGTCCGACGATAGCGGGCCTCGGCGCGGGATGTATTTCTGCCCGGGCCGGCATTCACGCTATTCAGATCTCGCAAGGGTGAAGGTGATCCTGTGGCAAGGCACCCGTCCAACGATACAGGTACGCGTCCGGTCTCCATGGCCGACGTCGCCCGCGCTGCTGGCGTTTCGCAGCAGACGGTTTCGCGCGTCGCCAACGGCTTGCCCAACGTTAACGAGCAGACGCGCCAGCGCGTGCAGGCCGCTATGCAAGAGCTCGGCTTTCGTCCGAGTTATGCTGGTCGCTCGCTGCGCGACGGCCGTTACCATTCGGTCGGCCTGTGCGTCAACGATGTCACCAAGTTTGGCAACCTCTCAATGATCGATGGCATCGCCAGCGCTGCTCGCGAGCATAATTGCGCCATCACGCTGGTCGAGATGTCCAAGACCGAGGAATTCTCGCTTGCCGAGGCCACGCGTCGTATGGCCGCGCTGCCCGTGGACGGTATCATCATCGGCATGAGTCGCATGGCGCCCGATTTTGAGACGTTTGATCCACTGCCGGGCATTGGCACGGTCGTCGTTACCATGTACGCGCATCCGCGCGTGACCACAGTTGACTCTGATCATTACGGCTGCTCGCTATTGCTTATGGATCACCTGTTTGAGCTGGGACACGATCAGATTCGCTATATTGGCGGCCCGTCGTTCTCGGTCGACGAGCAGTTTCGTCGCGCCGGTTGGCAGGATGCACTCGAGCGTAAGCACATTAAGCCGCAGGCGCCGCTCGAGGGCGATTGGTCTGCCAACAGCGGTTACGAGGCCGGCAGATATCTGGCCGAGCACGACCGCACCATGACGGCGATTTACGCGGCAAACGACCAAATGGCAAACGGTGCCATCGCCGCGCTGCGCGATAGCGGCTTGCGCGTGCCCGAGGACGTGAGCGTGGTGGGCGTCGATGATTCGCTCGATGATTTTGTAGCACACAACGAGCTCACGACCGTTCGATTCGACTTGCATCAGCGTGGGCGCGAGGTGTTTGAGCATGCGGTTCCCGAGGCGGGTACGGCGGGCAAAACCGTTGCCATCCGTATTCCCGGCCAGCTCATTATTCGACATAGCACGGCGATACTGCGCGCATAGTTTGTGCAGGTCAACGGCAGTATATTCCGCCTCAATTACAATCGGTAAGGATGCTGACGGATAGCCGTGGCTATGAAGGCGAGTGTTATGATAGACGGGTTCTTTTGTCTATCTAGGAGGCTTTGCCTGATGGAGATCACCAAGGATATCCGCTACATCGGTGTCGACGATCACGACATTGACCTGTTCGAGGGCCAGTACGACGTGTCCGAGAACGGTATGGCATACAACAGCTACGTTATCTTGGGCGAAAAGATCGCTGTCGCCGATTCAGTCGACGGCGGTTTTGTCGACGAGTGGCTCGGTAACATCGAAGCCGTGCTCGACGGTCGCACGCCCGATTACCTGGTCGTCCATCACATGGAGCCCGATCACTCCGCTGGCATCGCCGCCTTTATGGAGCGCTATCCCCAGGCGCAGATTGTGGCCAGCATGGGCGCTTTCCGCATGATGGTCAACTACTTTGGCACCGATTATCCCGAGCGCAAGATGGTCGTCAAAGAGGGCGACGTGCTCGACTTGGGTGGCCACAGCCTGACGTTTGTCGGCGCTCCCAACGTTCACTGGCCCGAGGTGCTGTTCTCTTACGAGGCCACCGACAAGGTGCTCTTTAGTGCCGATGGCTTTGGCAAGTTTGGTGCCAATGACATCGAAGATCCGGAAGGGTGGGCCTGCGAGGCACGCCGTTACTACTTTGGCATCGTGGGAAAGTTCGGCAAGTTCGTGCAGGCCGTGCTCAAGAAGGCCGCCGACCTGGACATCCAGATCATCTGCCCGCTCCACGGCCCCGTACTGACCGAGAATCTGGGCTATTACCTCGATACCTATAACACCTGGTCGAGCTATCAGCCCGAGGACGAGGGAATCACCATTGCCTACGCGAGCGTCTACGGCCACCTGAAGGCCGCCGTCGATGAGCTCGCATCTGCGCTCGAGGCCCGCGGCCAGAAGGTCTCCGTTTTTGACTTGGCTCGCGACGACATGGCCGAGGCCGTTGAGGATGCGTTCCGCTATGACCGTCTGGTACTCGCTTCCATTACCTATCAGGGCGAGATCTTCCCGTTCATGAGCACCTTTATCCACACGCTTGCCGAGCATGCCTACCAGAACCGTACCGTGGCGCTTGTCGAGGCCGGTTCCTGGGCGCCTGCAGCTGCCAAGGTTATGACCAAGGAGCTCGAGGGCATGAAGGACATCACCCTGACGCAGAACAAGGTGACTGTCCTGGGTTCGCTCAACGACGCCTCGCGCGCTCAGATCGAGGCTCTCGCCGACGAGCTTTCCAAGTAGCGACGCTTTCACTTTTGACGTTCAACCACCACAAAGGGGACAGCACCTTTGTGGTGGTTTTTGTTTAAGCGCCGGCGATGACGAGGTTTGGGCGGGCGTCGTCGACGATCTCGGCGATTGAGGTGGCGACGGCGTGATTGGGATCACGGTCCATCACGATGGTGTTGACATCGGTCAGTTCGGCAAAGCGGTACATGCCGCGTCCATTAACCTTGCTGGCGTCCATGAGGGCGACGCTTTGACGGGCGGCACCGACCATAGCCGCTTTGGTCTCGGCCATCTGCGGAAAGTCGGTGGTAAAGCCGCAGCCGGGTACAAAAGCGCCAGGGCACATGACGGCAAGGTCGGCGTGAACCGTTTGAAGCGCCTGCATAGTGAGCGGTCCGTACAGATAACGATGGCCTTTGCGCAGCGCCCCGCCCAGCATGACGACATCAACCGAGGGCATACTCTCGTCGATGTAATCGGCAATGGTAATGTCGGCTGTGATGACGGTGATGCCGTCGCGCTGATCGAGGAGCCGGACGAACTCGAGCGCCGTGGTGCCTGAGTCGACGAGCAGCGTGTCGCCGTCATTGACGAACTCGATGGCGCTTTGTGCGATGGCCTGCTTGGCGGCGACATTGATGTTGATGCGGCGATCCTGCGTGGAGACAGTCAGACGCTTGTGGAGCGATACGGCGCCACCATGCGTGCGGCGCAGCTTGCCTGCTTCGGCGAGCGCGTCCAGGTCGGCGCGGGCGGTAACGGAGGACACGCCAAAGGTCTGGGCGATTTCTGCTACCTGCACCGAGGCATTATGCTCGAGCATTTCCATGATGGCGGCACGACGCTCATCGGCGAAGGCTCGGGTTGTTGCGTGGGCCATAGCTGCTCCATTCTCGGCCAAATTTGCAGGAATTGTGTTGACTCTATTTTCGTTCATTTTCTTTTTGAGTAAGAAAATACCTTTCGATTACTTATCTTTTCTATAAAAGAAAGATGATTTGCTTGAAAACTGCAATGTCGTATAGAGGGATCCGGCGCGAATCCCTTCCGTTTGCTTTTCAAAAACGAGTGTCTTGACCTGTGTGCCGGTGATATCTCATACGTGCGACGCCGTCGATTTTCATACAATGGGCGCAGCAAAACGCAAGGTAAAACGCCTTGTGAACAACTACGCCCGATGTCCAGATGCGGGCGAGGGAGAGGAGCAAACGCTCATGGCACTTGTTACCACCGAAAAGATGCTCAAGGACGCTCAGGCCGGCCACTACGCCGTCGGCGCGTTCAACGTCGAGAACCTCGAGTTTGTTATGGCCGTTCTGGCCGCCGCCGAGGAGACCAAGTCCCCCGTCATCATGCAGACCACCCCGGGCACCATCAAGACCGCTGGTCTGGACTACTTCTACGGCATGGTCAAGGCTGCCGCCGAGCGCGCTTCCGTGCCCGTCGCCCTGCACCTCGATCACGGCGATGGCTATGACCGCTGCATGCAGGCTTTCCGCACGGGCTACACCTCTGTCATGATCGACGGCTCGCACGAGTCCTTCGAGGACAACATCGCCCTGACCAAGTCCGTCGCCGACGCTGGCCGCGCTATGGGCGTGCCCGTCGAGGCCGAGCTCGGTAAGGTTGGCGGCAAGGAGGACGACGGTCCCGCGGTTGAGGGCGAGAGCCCCTACACCGATCCTGCCGAGGCCAAGGAGTTCGTCGAGCGTACCGGCTGCACCTCGCTGGCCATTGGCGTTGGCACCAGCCACGGCGTGTACACGAGCGATCCGCACATCGAGCAGTCCGTGGTCAAGGCCATCCGCGACGCCGTCGACGTGCCGCTGGTTCTGCACGGCACCTCCGGTGTGCCCGATGAGCAGGTTGCCGAGGCTGTGAAGAACGGCATCTGCAAGGTTAACTACGCCACCGAGCTGCGTCAGGCCTACACCAAGGGCTTCATGGCCTACATGGCCGAGAACCCCGCCTGCTTCGATCCCAAGAAGCCGGCCAAGGAGGGTATGCGTGAGATCACCGAGCTGGTTAAGATCCGCATGACCAACCTCAACTCTGTGGGCAAAGCAGAGTAACAGCAAGGGTACTCCGACTCGCTACATATCCCGGGGAGGGACGAGGGCTTAGTTCCCCAATCGTCCTCGGGCATGCAAAAAGCCTCGCTGCGCACTTCGTGCGGCGAGGCTTTTTGCCCCCTGCGGAAAGATTGGGGAACTAAGCCCTCGTCCCTCCCAGGTTGACCTACTCGAGGTCGTCGCCCTTGTGGCGTTGGAGCGGAAATGGGTGGGGCGTCAGGGCTTCTTTGTTGATGAGGGGTTAGTATGCCCGGGCTTGGTTGGGGAAGGTTTTGTCTAGAGATGCTTGGAGCTTTTCGAACGATGCTCGTAAGTTGTGGCTCTGGTCGGTTGAGCGTTTGGCTTTTGGGGTTGGGGAGTCGAGGAGGCCGTTTCTCTGTGTCGGGGGGAAGGAGAAAAGGTTTGCATGATTTAGGGATGGCTG
Organism: uncultured Collinsella sp.; assembly: GCA_900550515.1. Lineage (GTDB taxonomy): Bacteria > Actinomycetota > Coriobacteriia > Coriobacteriales > Coriobacteriaceae > Collinsella. The sequence goes on from URSP01000058.1 coordinate 6,104, forward strand.
CTGTGCTGCGTCATTGGAAGAATGCATGCTTATGCGGCCTCCTCGATGTCCACCAAAAGGTTGCGCTCGGGGTATGCTGCTAGGCCCCGTGCGTTGGCAGTATTATGCCGCGGCTGCCGCAAAGAAGCGCTAAAGAAAGGCTTAACCTGGTTTGGTGTTACGATGAAACCGCAGGTCAAGGCTATTGAGTAACATTCTTGAAAGGTTTTGAGCTTAAGGGCTTTCTAAGGTTTGTGGCGTAGACGTGGCGCGGACGTGCGGAGCGTGTGAATGCTCGCTGTTAGCGTTGCGGTGCCGCGGCACGCACCTGCTCGATGACCTTTTCCATGGTGGCGTCGATGCGGTCTTTTTTGAGTTCGCATTCCCAGATGGTTATGGGTGTCCAGCCCATTTGAGTGAGTGCTGCCACGGCAGCGCGGTCGCGCTCGACGTTGCGACGGAACTTTGCCTCCCAAAACTCAACGTTGCGCTTGGGCTGGCTCGGGTTGCACTTGGGGCAGCGGTGCCAAAAGCAACCGTTGACGAAGATGGCGATCTTGCGCCCGGGGAAGGCGATGTCGGGCTTGCCGGGAACCTTCCATTCCAAGCGATAACCCGTAAGGCCCGCTGCGCGCAGGCGCTGTCGTACGAGCAGCTCGGGCTTGGTGTTCGCACGCTTGTTGCCCTTCATGGACTTTTTGATGGCGGCGCGACGGCGCACGAGCTCACGCTCGTCAGCGGAAAGGTCCGAGGTGTCGATGCCGTCCAGCAGGCCGGGCTTGGGGCGCTTTTTGCTGCGGCGCTTGGCTTTGCGCTTGGGCTTGGTAACGGGCTCGTCGGCTGTGGTGGACTCGGTGTCGTTGGCGCCGTTAGCCTCAAGCCGATCTTCCTTCAACTCAATCAGGGCATCAATGAGCCCTTTGTCGGCGGGCATCCACTCAACGGTGGCAAGCGAGGTGCGCGGAATCCAGCGGATATCGAGCTGGCGGTCATGCTTCTGGGGTTCATCGGATTCATCGGCGAGCGAGCAGTAGTAGCACTCCATGGAGAGATGAAAATCGGGGTAGTCGTACTCAACGGTGTAGAAATCGCGCAGGTTGGTGACTTTTACCTGCAACTCTTCCATAAGCTCGCGGCGTACGGCGTCCTCGGGTGTCTCGCCGCGCATGAGCTTGCCGCCTGGGAACTCCCAAAGTCCCTGCATGTCGCCGTAGCCGCGCTGCACGGCAAGCAGCTCATCGGATCCTTCCTTGCGAATGATCCCAGCGGCAACATGAACAGTCTTCAACAGAAGTCCTCTCTCAACATCAACACGTGACAGGCTAGCTACCCGCACCTTACACAACGGTAAGGCAAGCGTAAGCCATATCGATGGTAGCCGACTCGGCTTATTGCGACTATAGATGCCGTAGACTAATCGCAAGAAAGGACTCGGTATGCAAACCACGCACATGGCGACCCCGGTACTGGAGGTCGCGCATCTCGAAAAGGTATACGGAGCGCTAGGCAACGTGACCCGCGCGCTCAACGACGTCAGCTTTACCGTCAACCGCGGCGAATTCGTTGGCATCATGGGCGCTTCGGGCTCGGGCAAGTCGACGTTGCTCAACTGCGTGTCGACCATCGATAGCGCCACAAGTGGCACGATTCGCATCAACGGGCAGGACGTAACACGCATGAAGCAGGCTAAGCTTTCGCAGTTCCGCCGCGAGGAGCTCGGCTTTATCTTCCAGGACTCCAACCTGCTCGATACGCTCACGGCGCGCGAGAACATCGCCCTGCCGCTCACCATCGCCCGCACAAACTCGGCAGAGATCTCGACCCGCGTGCAGGATGTGGCAGCGCGCCTGTCCATCAGTCAGGTGCTCGACAAGTATCCCTACCAGATGTCCGGCGGTCAGCAGCAGCGCGTTGCCGCGGCTCGCGCGCTCGTCACCGACCCCACCATGATCATGGCCGACGAGCCCACCGGCGCCCTCGATTCTAAAAGCGCTCGCCTGCTGCTCGAGAGCCTGGAGGCCCTTAACCGCCGCCTACGCGCCACCGTGCTCATGGCCACGCACGACAGCTTTGCCGCCAGCTACACGAGCCGTGTGCTGTTTATTCGCGACGGCAAGATCTTCACCGAGCTGCGCCGCGGCGACATCGACCGCCGAGAGTTCTTCGACCGCATTATGGAGGTCGTTGCCATGATGGGCGGTGAGGGCTCCGATGCTCTGTAAACTCGCTTGGGGCAACGTCCGCCGCGCCGGCCGCGACTACCTCGTCTACCTTTTGACGCTCACCCTGGGCGTCACGGTCTTCTATGCCTTTAACACCATCTCGATGCAGGTCGACATCGCCGGAATCGATGAAGAGGGCTTGGCGCAGGTTATGGGCAGCATGCTCGGCGACCTGACGTACTTTTTGGCCGGTGTCATGGCCTTTTTGATGGTGTACGCCAATAACTTCATCATGAAACGCCGCAAAAAGGAGTTTGGCCTGTACCAGGTGCTCGGCATGGGGCGCGGGCGCGTCGCCACGATCATGGCGCTCGAGACCGTGATAGTATCGGTCGTGGCCTTTGTCGCCGGCATTGTGCTGGGTGTGGGACTCTCCCAGCTCATGACGTTCTTTACGGCCTCGCTCTTTAAGACACAGATTGCCAATTTCCACTTCTTTTTCTCGGTGCATGCGTTCAATCTGACCCTTGCCTGCATGCTCGTAATGTTTGTGCTCACGCTACTGCTGAACCTTCGCGCCGTGCGTCGTACCAAACTCATCGAGCTTATGGGTGCCGAGCGTCGCAACGAGAGCATCAAGACGCGCAACCCCTGGATTGCGATTGCCATCTTTGCCGTGGGCGTGGTGCTTGTGGGCGTGGCCTATTACCGTCTGCTACGTGATGGGTTCCCGCTAACCGCGACGGACAGCAAGCTGCAAGAGGCCATGAACCAGTTTGGTATTACGACCGCTATGGTTACCGTGGGCACTTTTGCCCTGTTCTGGGGACTCTCGGGCATGCTCATTAAGCTGCTGCAGAGCCTGCGCGGCGTGTATTGGCGCGGCCTCAACATGTTTACCGTGCGCCAGCTTGCGGCCAAGGTCAACACGGTGTGCTTTTCGATGGGCGTCATCGCGATGCTCCTGTTTTTGGCCATCACCTCGGTGACGTGCGGTATGTCAATTGCCAACATGATGAACGAAAACCTGGAGCGCTACAACCCTGTTGACGTGTCTCAGACGTATGTCTATTACACGCCCGATACGCTCGACTACTACAAAGGGTACAAAGGGTATGTCAATCCGTCTGAGGCCGATCGCATGGTGTTGGCCGATACAACGGTCGATTTGTACCCTGCATGGCACGGCAAGGGCAAGTCGGCGGACAACAACGACGGGACCGGCAAGAAGGTCGATATCGCCGATGTTGCCGGTGAGCATGTGCAGATCGATTCGTATCTGAGTTACCCATTTGGCGGCTCGAATCCTTCGGTGACCCCAAGTGAGATGTGCAAGACCATGGGCGAAAAGCTTCCCAAGGCATTCGGGGGTAGCAATGCCGATACGATGGGTCTGTTTGTGACGCCGGCGAGCCAGTACAACAAACTGCGTCAGATGATGGGCGAGGAGCCGGTGCACATCGGTCACGACCAGTATCTGCTCACATGTGATATGGGCGGCGAGCTGGTCGACCTGTACACCAAGTATATGGCTGGCGGCCATGCCCTTACCTTGGGCGGGCATACGCTCAAGCCCGCAACCGATAAGTCGGACGAAGATACGGCGGCCATCGCCAACTCGGCGATGGGCAGCAATCCGGGTACCGTCGTCGTTGCCGACGAGCTGTTGTCCCAGCTTAATCTGCAGCCGTATTCCAGTAGCCTGCTCGTTAACTACAAACAGGGGATGGATACGACCGAGGCAGACGAGAGCATTAAACACACTCTGCTCGACAATCTGCTCGTTGACGGCAAGGAGCCGGGGGTGTGGGGAACCTTCATCACACGCTCCGAGATGTACACGCAAGCAGCGCAAATGAACGGTCTTATTAGCTACCTAGCCATCTACATCGGCTTTGTATTGGTCGTTGCATGCGCGGCGATTCTGTCGATCCAGCAACTCTCCAACGTGGCCGACGGCAGCCGCAGCTATCGTGTGCTGGCACAGATCGGCTGCGACGACCGCCAGATCCGCCATTCGGTGATGGCGCAGCAAGCGGTATTCTTCCTGTTCCCGCTGGCAGTGGGCCTGGCGCACTCCTTTGTGGCACTTAAGGTGATCATCGAGCTGGTGAGCATATTCGGAAATATGAGCATCGG
>URSP01000059.1:0-10231 GCA_900550515.1 uncultured Collinsella sp.
GCAGCACGATACCGTCGGTGCGCGGGTTCACGAGCTTGTTGGACTGCCAGCCGGTGGCCAGCGGGCCGGTCTCGGCCTCACCATCGCCGACGATGCAGGGAACGAACAGGCTCGGGTTGTCCATGATCGCGCCATAAGCGTGGGACAGGGCGTAACCCAGCTCGCCACCCTCGTGGATGGAGCCCGGGGTTTCCGGAGCGAAGTGGGAGGGGATGCCGCCCGGGTAGGAGAACTGGCGGAAGAACTTCTGCAGGCCAGCCTCATCCTTGGTAATGTTGGGGTACGTCTCGGTGTAGGTGCCGTCCAGGTAGGACTGGGAGGTACCGGCGGGGCCACCGTGGCCCGGGCCCATGATGAACACGGTGTTCTGGCCGTGGTCAGCGATGAAGCGGTTGATGTGGCCGATGAGGAAGTTCAGGCCAGGGGTGGTGCCCCAGTGCCCCACCAGACGGTGCTTCACGTCTTCACGGGTGAAGGGTTCCTTCATCAGCGGGTTGCTCCGCAGATAGATCTGGCCGATGGAAAGGTAGTTGGCAACGCGCCAGTACTTGTCCACGCCTTCAAGAGCTTCCTCGGAAACCGGAGCGTTCAGCTTCTTCCAAGGGGTGCCAATAACAGGACTCGTCATGTGTACTCCTGTACTCCTGCACAGTGATGTGCAATTGATCATTATCGTTCGGTCATGGACTCTCGCGAAGCCTTGCGATTTCGCGGTTGCCCAATCCCAATCGTTCATCATGGTACGTTGAGAGCAAGACTTTTGGCAGCTTTTTTGCATGTGTGTTCGAAAATGTTAGATTAATTGTATGAATTATGAGTGAATAACCGGCGTCCTCACAGGTTATATTACGGCTCCATCCAATGAGAAACTCTTATTTTCCAACGATTTCAGCGATCTACCGGCACGCCGCGTGTTCATGCAGGCAACAGAACATGCGGCGTGTTGTTCATATTAACAGCGTTAATTGTTCGGTTTTGTGAAACGGTGCGTCGCTCCCGGACGACACCCGCCCATCACACACGCCAATGTCGGCTCGAATCGCCACAATTGATGTGACATACTGTAAGAAGTCCACACAATACCAATGGCCGCAATCAACGATATCGCCCATACCTATGTATCCGCTATCGCGCGCGGCCGCATGAAGGGAGTCCCATGGCTAACGGCCCGGTGCTTGTCGTCGATTTCGGCGCCCAATACGCGCAGCTCATCGCCCGTCGCGTGCGCGAGGCGAACGTGTATTCGGAGCTTGTCCCCCATTCCATGCCGGTAGACGAGATGCTCGCCAAGGACCCGCAGGCCATCATCCTGTCAGGCGGCCCCGCATCCGTATTCGAGCCCGGCGCCCCGCGCGTCGATCCCAAGCTGTTCAACGCCGGCGTGCCCGTGCTCGGCATCTGCTACGGCTTCCAGGCCATGGCGTACGCGCTCGGCGCCGACGTCGACAAGGCCGCGCTCGGCGAATACGGCAAGACCGACACGACCATCGACAAGACGGACGGGCTGCTCGCCGGCTCCCCGGCCGAGCAGGACACGTGGATGAGCCACGGCGTCGCCGTCAAGACCGCGCCCGCCGGCTTCGAAGTGCTCGCCCACACCGAGGGCGCGCCCGTCGCCGCCATGCAGGACGAGTCCCGCAAGCTCTACGGCGTGCAGTGGCACCCCGAGGTCAAGCACACCCCCCTCGGCCAGAAGCTCATCGAGACGTTCCTCCACCAGTGCGCCGGCCTGCCCGACAACTGGGACGCCTCCTCCATCATCGAGGACCAGGTCGCCAAGATCCGCGAGAAGGTCGGCGACGCCGAAGTGATCTGCGGCCTGTCCGGCGGTGTCGACTCCGCAGTCGCCGCCGCCCTCGTCCACAAGGCCATCGGCGACCAGCTCACCTGCGTGTTCGTCGACCACGGCCTGCTGCGCAAAGGCGAGGTCGAGCAGGTCAAGCACGACTTCGTCGCCGCCACCGGCATCCGACTGATCACCGTCGACGCCGCCGACGACTTCCTCGAAGCGCTCAAGGGCGTCTCCGAGCCCGAGCGCAAGCGCAAGATCATCGGCGAGAAGTTCATCCGCACCTTCGAGAAAGCCCAGCGTCAGGTCCTCGAAGAAGCCGGCGCCCGCGGCAAGGAAGTCAAGTTCCTCGTGCAGGGAACCCTCTACCCCGACGTCGTCGAATCCGGCGGCGGCGACGGCGCGGCCAACATCAAGAGCCACCACAACGTCGGCGGCCTGCCCGAGGACATCAAGTTCCAGCTCATCGAACCGCTGCGTACCCTCTTCAAGGACGAGGTGCGCGCCATCGGCACCGAGCTCGGCCTGCCCGACGAGATCGTCTGGCGCCAGCCCTTCCCCGGCCCGGGCCTGGGCATCCGCATCATCGGCGAAATCACCAGGGAACGCCTCGACCTGCTGCGCGAGGCCGACGCCATCGCCCGCGAAGAGCTCTCCCGCGCCGGCCTCGACCGCGACATCTGGCAGTGCCCGGTCGTGCTACTCGCCGACGTTCACTCGGTCGGCGTCCAAGGCGACGAGCGCACCTACGGCTCCCCCATCGTCCTGCGACCGGTCAGCTCGGAGGACGCCATGACCGCCGACTGGTCGCGCGTGCCCTACGACGTGCTCGCCACGATCTCCACCCGCATCACCAACGAGTGCCGCCAGATCAACCGCGTGGTACTGGATTGCACTAGCAAACCCCCAGCAACCATCGAGTGGGAATAGTAGATAGCCCTTTGCGAGGGAGGTCGGAAACAGCCTCCCTCTTTTTTTATTTACATGCCATGGGTGTCTGCGGACTGTGGTGTATATGGTATATACAAGCCAGCTACGCAATCTCTCAAGCTGTTTAGCTGGGATAATTGTTTACTGGTACGTTTTAAAGTGCTTTCAATTACCGAAGCAACGCCATCAATTCATTTCAAATTAATGCTGACCGGCAGATTGCTTTTGCTCGCAAGGGATCGCTCAGGTTGGTACTCAAATTGTACTCACGACGTTTTGAGTATCGATTGGCTGGTGTTCATAGACGTCGGAAATGAGTACTGACTTCGGGGGTTTCGTTATCGCATATTGCATTTAACCCAAATAGAGGCGCTCTTCATTAGGCATAATGCAAATGAGGAGCGCCTCTGGGTTATTGCTTGCTGTTGGTGCAACGCCGTCCAATGCGTGTCTTGGGTGGATGCCCGCCAAGCAAGCTAGGCTCGTCGTAAGCGGAGGCGACGTGGGCGCGGGTTCGTGGCCGTGCACGAGCTGTTGGTTTTACGGGTTCTTGGCGCTTGCGCCGGTGGATGGCATGAGCGCGTTGTGGCGCACGGCGCGAATGTAACACGCGTTCAACTCGCGTTCGGCGCTGAAGGAGGCCACAGCCGTCACTTCGCGGGAGTTGTCGTTGAGCGGTGTTATCGCTTCGGGCACGTTCCGTAGCCTCAAGGTACTTATGAGCGGAAATGGGGCCAAATGAAGCTCGGGCATCAGCTTCGCGACGACGGGGATGGACGCCGTGGGGACGTCGGGGCATCTGAAGACAAGACAGTTGGTTGGATATGCCGAAAAGACGAACGAGCTGAATGGGAGAGTGCTACAATAGCCTAAACGGGAGTCATTAGTGAAAGTGTGGATACCATGAGACACGTATTCAAGGGCAAAAAGCTCGGCTGGGGCGATGATAAGACCGAGGGCGTTTGGTTCGATGCTGACCACTACACCAAAGAAGAGGCTGAGGCGGAGTTCAAGCCTTATCAAGGGGTTACTCAGAGAGGTTATGACTACACTGGGTACGAGTATGATGGGGAACGCTATCACCATTACACCTACCTTGGCGAATTCGAGGATGATGATATGCCTACCAGTGATGCCGACCTTTGGAATCGAAAATAGGCATTTTCCTTCCATATAGCCATCGGTGGCCCCGGCGCTTTGCTGTTGATTGCTTTTCGTTCTCCCCTATTAAAGAACAGTGTGGAGCAACGAGAAGCGCACTTCCTTTGTGTTGTGGCTTGATGGCCTTGTGGCAGTTCCAGCATGTTTGAGGCATATTGGTGAGCCGGTACATGGCGTCGCGGCTGATGCGCAGCATCGCGCACGCCTCGTCGGCGCCGAATATCGCGTTGGTCGATGCGATGAGCCTCATCTGGCTCCTGCTAATGCTCTTGGTCATGGTCGTCCTCGAGCTCCTCTCGTCTCGAGGCTCCCTCGCGTGCCCGGCCGCGGGCGGCTCCCGGGGCGGTCGCCGTCGTCATTTCCTGCCGCCCCTCGACTCGATGTAGGCGTCCACCGACGCCCTCGAAACCAGGAGCTTCCTTCCGAGCCTGTACGAGTCGATCTCTCCCGGCCAGATGAGGTCGTATGCCTTACTCCGGCTCGCCCCCATGTACTCCTGCATCTCGATCACCGTCATCCACTCGTCGCGGCCCCGGTTGCCCTCGGGCGCGGCGCATTTCGTAGCGTGCGCCATGGTTGCCTCCAATCTTTCCGCGCGATACGTCTGCGCGGTCCTGTGTGCGTTTACGTCTGCGCGACGATTGAACCGCCTGACGGCGATTGACACGCCCGACAGGAGCGGAGATGGGTCGAGGTGGGTCGAGCTGGTCGGGCCTTCACGAAACGGCCATGAGCCGTACGCCTTAGCTGGCAGCTAAGTCCCCGAAAAGCAAAAGGCGCCCGTGCGGGCGCCTGCCTAGGATCGAAGTTCGTTCAGTTGTGTTCGGAATGCTCGTCTTCCGCGGTGCTGTCGTCCGGGGTCCGGCATCTGTCGTTCGTCTCTTCTTTCGTGTTTGATGTTGCGTGTTCTGCGAGCGACCTTTCGAGGGCCTGCCGGCCCGTTGCCCCAGATGCACCCGGGTAAATGGTATCCATCCGTTGGACACGGCCTGCTGCGGTTGTAATTTCGGACGAGCGAAAGCAGACGAACGGCGCGAGAGGTTAGCGCGGCCTGCGGCTGGCCATGCGGTTTGGGCCGCGGAAAGGCTCTTCTCGCCATACCCGGAGCATCAATGGGAACAGGCGCATCGGGCGTTCAATCTACCTGTATAATGGCGGCATGTTGTTCGGGAAGGAGTTCTTCTTATGGAGCAGGCACTATCTGCCCTGGGCGGTGCTGTCCAGGGCGTTCACCCCTTCGTTATCTATCTTGCGGGCATTAATGCCCTCACGTTCATTCTCTTCGCGATCGACTACGCGATAGCCCGTTACAACCAGGACGAGGATACCGGCCTCATGGACGGCAGGATCTTGACCCTGTTCGCCGTAGCGGGCGGCGCCCTGGGGATGCTCCTTGCCCTTATGATCTTCACCAGGAACCACATGAACAAGCACAACATCGCCTGGTGGTTCAGCGCCATAGTCTTCTTGATTGTGTGGGTGCTTGTCGTGCTCGTTTGGGCCGGAGTCATCGTCGTCGATCTGGAACCGGGCGCTTCGTTCAACGCGCCCGTCATCGTCGCTCTCGGTGCATACCTTCTCGCCATCAACGTCATCACGTTCGCCGTTTTTTGCCTGGACAAGAAGAGGGCGATTGACCGCGGCAGCAGGTTCCCCGAAGCCACCTTGCTTGGTCTCTCGCTCGCGGGAGGGGCCCTTGGAGGCATCGCCGGGATGCGCGTCGCCCACCATAAGACGTCCAAGTGGTATTTCGCGGTGGGGCTGCCTGCCTTCATCATCCTCCACGTCGCGCTGTTTCTTCTTGCCCACGGCGCTGGGCTTGTTTAGGGGGACCTTGAACGGAATCTTTGGTCAACATCCTGACGACCCTATTTCCCGCTTTTGCTTTTCTCGGCATCATACTGTTCGCATGCGATAGGCAGGATAAGCGGAAGATCGAGCTCGAGAAGGTCAAGGCAAAAGCCGAGTGGGACCGTGCGAGCGAGTGTTTCAGGGACGATGTGACCCAGGAGGGGTTCGAGGAGATCGTCGAGGCTACGGGGTGATCCGTCAAAAGGCTCGAGTCCCTTTCCGTGAACGGGCACAAGGTTTACGGGACCGTCGCTTCGCTCAGCGGCATCAGTTCGTGGAAGTTCGTGATCGACTTCGACTACAAGGGCCACCTCACGAGCGACTACACCGTAGCGAGCTCTAACGACGGCTCGGGCATAGCCGAACGCGTGGCAGACCGACCGCCAAGAGGATTAGGTCTTGGACGCCGACGGACCGCATAGTGCGCGCGGCTTTCTGCCCCTATTGCGGTGTCAAGGCGTCCGGTGAAGCAGCGTTCTGCTCTTCCTGCGGGGCTAAGCTGCTGCACGTGCCGAAAAGGCCGTAGCTGGGTTTGCCCGGGGCATCTGACGGCAGGGCGAGCTAGCGTCTCCGAAGAAGCGCTCCCATTTGGGGACGCTTCTCGGATTCTTGGGTTTCTTCCTTTGGGGCCATTTCTTCTTCGCACTTTCCGATGATCGCTGTAGCCTCTTCGGCGGTTATCTCCTCGAGCTCCCGGTACTTACCCACAGCGATGCCGTCAAGGGCCCCTCCCGCGCAGCGAGCCCCCTGTGGGAAACCGTTCCCCGATGGCGAGCCGTCTTTCTAGAGAAACTTCTTGCGTGTCTCCTTAAATATGCCCTTCTTGAAATCGGACCATTTGCCGAAGAACTTCTCGTCCGTCGCGGTGGCTGTATGCTCCGCGTATTTGATCGCCGTGAGTTCCATGGTGCAGATGTAGTCCGCCGCCTGCGAAAGCCGGTACTCGGAGGGCTGCGCCGATCGGTAGACGACGGCGTCCTTCGAGAGCGCGTACTCGACCGCGCGATGGAGCGACTCGGCGATAGAATGCTGGCCGTTGTCGTAATAGACCTTGACCATATCGTAGGATTGCAGCTCCGCGAGGTTGTCGAAGAGGAAGTTCACGAGGTCCCTTCGCATCGTCCCCGCGAGCTTGTCGAGCGAGGCGAACTGCTTGGTCGCGTATGCAAAGGTGTGGTACCTCACGGGCATGTGGCGGAAGAAGACTCGGAACGAGCCGAGCAACATCTTGCGCGTCCTCAAGTCGAGCCCCGAGTACTGGTCCTTGCCGTTCATGAGCGGCGACGCATGGAAGGGTATGTCCGGGAGCCCCTTGGCGCGAAGGGCGCCCTCATATGCCGCGATCGAATCCGCGATGCTCTCGGATTGGTCGTGCATGACGACGGTAAGCAGGTAGTGGCGGTCGGAGAGACCGTCGCTTCCCGACTCGTCGACGAAGATGCTGAGTTCTCGCATTGTTCTCCTGGATAAGAAAAAAGCCGGGGAAAACGTCCCCGGCACTTGGAAGCCTTCCTAACGGAAAACCAATTACCTTATACCATATGCTGTCTGAAAATTCAAGGGAGATCGAAGCGTATCCGGACGTCAGCGGAATCTCAAAGGCGGTCCGCCGCGCGCTTTGGGACAAAAACAAAAAAACTCAAAGCCCTGAGTTTGAAAAAAGTTGTCCCCACTTTTGTCCCCGAGGCCGACGAAACACGACACGGTGTTACTTGGCGGCACTCGGCTCGAGACGGCGCCGAAAACTGGAGGCAACTGGAATGACGTGACGGCAGAACTGAAGCCATCGAATGGGAGTGAATTTGGAATAACGGAGTGTCCTCGTCGTTGCTCCTCAGTCGCGGTACCTTTGTACAGCTTCCTTCGGTGCGCCTAGAGGCCGCGCACATCGCCGAATTTCACTCGCAGATTCTTGTAAGACCCCCAGCCGCTTCGCGACTGGTGGGGGGTGGCCCTCGTAAAGAACCCGGTATAATCGTGCAGGTACAGCGCTCCGTTCGGAAGGGACTCTCACTGCACATGCGACAGGGATTCGACAACGAGAAATATATCGAGCTACAGGCCGCCAACATCCGAAAGCGCATCGCGCAGTTCGGCGGCAAGCTCTATCTGGAGTTCGGCGGCAAGCTGTTCGATGACTATCACGCGTCACGCGTGCTGCCCGGCTTCGAGCCGGATTCCAAATTCCGCATGCTCAAAAGCCTCGCCGACGACGTGGAGATCGTCATCGCCATCAACGCCAACCACATCGAGAAGGCCAAGATGCGCGGCGACCTCGGCATCACGTACGACGAGGACGTGCTGCGACTCATCGACATCTTCCGCTCGCGCGGATTCCACGTCGGCTCCGTCGTGCTCACCCAGTACGCGGGGCAGCCGGCCGCGGACACCTATCGCCGGCGCCTCGACCAGCTCGGCATCACCTGCTACCTGCACTACCCCATCGCAGGCTACCCCCACGACATCGAGCACATCGTCTCCGACGACGGATACGGGCGCAACGACTACATCGTCACCACGCGCCCGCTGGTCGTGGTCACCGCGCCCGGCCCCGGCTCCGGCAAGCTCGCCACATGCCTGTCGCAGCTCTACCATGAGAACAAGCGCGGCATCGCCGCCGGCTATGCGAAATACGAGACGTTCCCGATCTGGAACCTGCCGCTCAATCACCCGGTGAACATCGCCTACGAGGCCGCCACGGCCGACCTAGACGATGCCAACATCATCGACCCGTTCCACCTAGAGGCGTACGGGAAAACCACGGTCAACTACAACCGCGATGTCGAGGCGTTCCCCGTCCTCAAGGCCATGATGGAGCGGATCATGGGCGAAAGCCCCTATCAGAGCCCCACCGACATGGGCGTCAACATGGCAGGCTACGCCATCGTCGACGACGAGGCGTGCCGGGATGCCGCCCGCATGGAGATCGTGCGCCGCTACTTCGCTGCCACCGTGCATCTCAGGCGCACCGGCACCGGCGAGGACCAGGTCGAGCGGCTTCGCTCCATCATGAAGAAGGCCGGAGTGGACAAGGACCTGTCGCCCGCGCGGTCGGCCGCGCTGCTCAAGGAGGAGACGACCGGGGCACCGGCCGGCGCTATGGTACTGCCCAACGGGCGCGTGGTCACCGGCAAGACCGGCGAACTGCTCGGCGCGGCAAGCGCGCTGCTGATGAACGCGCTCAAAGCCGTAACCGGCATCGACGAGAACCAGCGCGTCATCGACGAATCCGCCATTGAACCGATCTGCCGGCTGAAAACCGAGCACCTGTCCAGCATGAACCGCCGCCTGCACTCCGACGAAACGCTGATCGCCCTGTCGCTGACAAGCGCGCAAAGCCCGACCGCGGCCCGCGTCATCGGCGGGCTGGAACAGCTGCGCGGCTGCGACGCATTCTTCTCGGTCATCATCTCGTCGACCGACGAGGAGCTGTACCGCAAACTCGGCATCAACGTATGCTGCGAGCCGAAATACGAGCGGCTGAGCCTGTATCACAAATGACGCACGCGCCCGGTCGAACCGTCCCGGCCGCGTTTACCGACATGTCAACGCCCGGCAGCGAACGATCGGGTACTACAATGTCAGTAAGTGTGAAACAAGGCGGTCACACGAGCAGTACCATCCCCGACGAGGAGACAAACGTGACAACAACGAACATCTACATCGCAAGTCCTGAAGGCGCAAACGGACGCAACGTCGTGGCATACGGCGTGCTCAAGGCGCTGACCACCAAATTCAAGACCGCCGTGTTCCGCCCCGCGGTCTCCAATCACGACCACTTCACCCCCATCCTGCTGAACGCCTCCAACGCCGGCCTCGGCGTCGCGCTGTCCACCGGACTGGACATTCACCAGGTGCGCAAGGACAAGGAAGGCTCCCGCGGCGACATCGTCGCGGCGTTCAACGACGCGATGAACGTGTCCCGCGCGGACGCGGCGCTCATCGTCGGCACCGACAAGTCGCACGTCAACGACCCAACCGCCTACGAGTTCAACGCGAACATCGCCGCCGACCTGCAGGCCGGCGTCTTCCTCGCCGTGTGCACCATCGACCGTTGGCCTGACGAGCTCAAGGACACCGTCCGTCTCTCCATCGAAGGCATGGAGGCCGCCGGCAACAAGGTGCTGGGCATCTTCGTGACGGGCTGCGAGCCGCGCCACTCCGTCTCGGTCAAGGACACGCTCGCGGACTTCGGGCTGCCGGTGTGGACGATCCCCCAGATCCCGTTCACCGAAGCGTCGCAGGCCGATGCGGCGCTCGCCGCCTTCCAGGCGAACGTGCCGACCGAAGAGGTCCTGCGGGCCATCAACGTCGAGATCGACTTCCCGATCACCTCGTACGCCTTCCAGTACAGCCTGCTCGGCCGCGCCAAGGCGAACAAGAAAACGATCGTGCTGCCCGAAGGCGAAGAGGACCGCATCATCAAGGCGGCCGACTACCTGCTGGAGCGCGAGATCGTGAACCTCATCATCGTGGGCGACAAGGGCGCGATCCTCGCCC
>URSP01000060.1:0-10184 GCA_900550515.1 uncultured Collinsella sp.
ATTGAGGACAAGCGTGCCTATAAGCGACAGATTGTCGGGCGCCACGATAGCTTCGGCAAGATCTTTGCCGTGACACAGGAGCTCGACGTACTTAACCCGCGTGATATATACCGCAAGTGCTGCGAGCTGCTGGGCGAGATTCTCGAGAACGATTCGGTGACAATCTACCATGTTTCGGGTGGGGCATTTGCGCGCCTGGTAGCGGCGAGCCCGGCGATTTCCAACAATGTGCCGCGCTCGCTCTCGCTCGATGACCTTGCGCCCGTGTTCCAAGGTGCGATCTCGGGTTTGTGGGTGAACCGAGCGCTGACGTCGGGGCTTCCGATGTTTGGCTATGCGATCGAGCGCGATGGCGCCCCCGCCGTGTTGATCTTTGTGCGTCACGTGGCCGAAAGCCAAATGACCCTGTACTACCAAAACCTGTTCCGCATTCTGTGCGGCTTGGTGGAAAGTGCGCTGGGACGCGCCTTCGATTACGAGGCCGTGGCGCAGGATAAGCGCTGCGTTGCCGGCACGTGCGTGCTCAACCACGATGCCTTTGGCCAGGAACTCGCCGCCGAGCAGGCGCTTGCGGACAACAAGATGGGGAGCTTTTTGCTCTTGCGCGTGGTGCCGGGCATGGAGTCTGTTGGCGAGCTGGTCGGCGCCATTGGGTCGGCGATTCGCGAGAGTGACGCTGCGGGCCTGGTCGATGGCGACACGCTTTACCTGCTCATGCGACAGGCAACCGAAGCTGACCTGCCCGTTATTTGTGCGCGTATGGCCGCCAAGCACATTACGGTGGAACTCGTCGACAGCGAGGATGTGGTGGCCCTGCTGCAGCGCATCGCGCCCGCTGGCAACGGTGAGGGGGAGGCCGCTTGATCTCGCTTGTCGTTGCTGCCGTACTGCTATTAATTCATGCGCTGGTGTGTCTGGTGCTGTGGACGCTTATGAAACTGGGTCTGCTGCCGGTTCGTGGACACATGCTTGCCGTGATGGTGCTCGTACCGCTGTGGGGTCCGTTGCTCGTGGCGCTGCTCTCGGTGCGTAGCGCGGTGTTCGGTAACGACCTTAAGGACGCCACGCTGGAGACGCTGCGCATTAACGACGACATGCATCGCAGTTTGCTCGTGCAGGGGCGCGAGGGCGATGATGGCGTGGTGCCGCTCGAGGAAGCACTGATCGTCAACGACCCGGGCGACCGCCGCCGTCTGATGCTCTCCCTGCTTACCGAGGATCCGGATGCGTACCTGGCACAGTTGCAGGCAGCAAAACTCAACGACGATGTTGAGGTCGCGCACTATGCCGCGACGGCAGTGGCGCAGATTTCCAAGGAGTCCGACCTTAAGCTGCAGCAGTTGGAGCGCGCGTTTAAGACCGATCCCAGCTCGCATAACCTGGATGCGTATTGCGACTTTTTGGGCGCCTATCTGGACTCGGGTTTGGCAGAAGGCCGCGCGGCACAGATTCAGCGTCAGCAGTATGCACGCTTGCTCGCGCGTCGTTGCGAACGCGAGGACGGGCCTGCGCTGCGCATTCGCTATGCCACGGCGCTGGCCGATGCCGGCGAGATTGATAAGGCAGAGGACGTCGCTAGCCAGTTGGTGATCGATGCGTCAGACGAGCAGGACGTGTGGATGCTCTGCTTGCGCTTGGCTGTGATTCGTCGCGATGGGCAGGCGGTACGGCGTGTAATCGACGCGATCGACAAGCAGCATGTGTATTTGAATGCCGACAATCGCGAGAGGCTGGCATTTTGGCGTGAAGGAGAGCAGGCCCGATGAGCGTGGTACAACATATCCGCGAGCGTGCGGGCCATTTTCGCTGGATGGGCCTGCTTGTGGTATGGGCGGTCTTTATTGCCATGGCCGCCGTGCTGCTGGTGGAGCGTGCCGGTGTACAGTACAGTGCGGGCCAGCATAAGTTGGGGATGCTCGCTGCCAACGACGCGGTGCCGGCAAGCTCGGCGATGTTTGGCCAAAAGCCCACGTGCTTGGTTATTACCGACTCGGGCCAAGATGGCGTCGAGGACGTCAAAGAGCAGTTTGACCAGATTCTGCTCGACATGAAAATTGCCCACCGTGATGTGGATATTGCCACCGATGGTGTTGATGCGATTCCTTCCCTCACATCCTTCGACCGCGTGATTTTACTGATGCCTTCGATCGATGGGCTCGGTACGCACCTCTCCGACATCATGAGCTGGGTGAGCGCCGGCGGATCGCTGATGCTCGCCATGACACCGGACAATTCGAGCTATCTGCAGGCGATCGGTCCCAAGCTGGGCATCGATTCTGCCGGCTATGAATATACGACGGCAGAGAGCATCGTGCCGAGCGAGGACTTTATGATCGGCGGTGGCCAGCGTTATGAGTTATCGGATCCCTTCGATTCGTCGCTCTCGGTTTCGCTGCGTGAGACGGCCCACGTGTGGGCTAAAACCGGCGACACGGGTACTCCGCTTATTTGGTCGAGCGATTGCGGCAACGGCCGTACCGTGGTGTGCAATATCGGTATCTACAACAAGGTCATGCGCGGTTTCTATGCCGCGGCCGTGAGCCTGTTGGGCGATGCCACGGCCTATCCGGTCATCAATAGCGCGGTGTTTTACCTGGACGATTTCCCGAGCCCCGTTCCCTCGGGCGACGGCACGTACATCAAACGCGACTACGGCCTTTCTATCGCCGATTTTTATGCCAAGGTGTGGTGGCCCGATCTGCAAAAGCTCGCACAAAAATACGGCATCCGCTATACCGGCGTGATGATCGAAAACTACGAGGACGTGGTCAATCAAATCGAGCCCGCGCGCCAGGTCGATACCACGCAGTTCCGCTACTTTGGCGGCATGCTGTTGCAGATGGGCGGTGAGTTGGGTTTTCATGGCTACAACCATCAGCCGCTGGCGCTCTGGGATACCGACTATGGCACGCTGTACGACTACAAGACATGGAAGAACAAAGAGACGCTTGTTGCATCACTCAACGAGCTTATCGCCTTCCAGGACGACGTCCTGCCCAATGCACACGGCTCGGTCTACGTGCCGCCGTCGAATATCCTTTCGGCCCGCGCCCGCAAGATTATTGGCGAGGACGTGCCGCGCATTAAGACCATTGCCAGTACGTATTTTGAGGATGGCACCGATCTGCCGTATGTGCAGGAGTTTGGCGTGGCGAGCGATGGCATTGTAGAGCAGCCGCGTATTGTCTCGGGCGGCATGGTCGGCGATTCCTATATGCGCCTGGCCGCCGTGTCCGAGCTCAACATGCACTACGTGAGTACTCACTTTATGCATCCTGATGACCTGCTGGATCCCGATCGCGGCGCTAAGGAGGGCTGGGAGGTCTACAAGGGCGGCCTGATCGACTACCTGGACTGGCTTACCAAGTCTGCGCCCGACCTGCGCCACCAGACGGGTTCGGAGTGCTCGGGTGCCGTCCAGCGTTTTTCGTCCGTGACGGTGAGCATGGATACGAGTGACGATGCCTGGACGCTCAGCCTGGGCAACTTCCACGATGAGGCTTGGCTTATGTTCCGCGCCAATAACGGCGAGCCGGGTGCGGTGTCCGGTGGCGAGCTGACGCACCTGACGGGCAATCTGTACCTGCTTAAGGCCAATGACAAGACCGTGACGATTGAGCGCAAGGAGGGCGGCGACCGATGAGAGTCTGCTTGGTGCTCGAGGGCTGCTACCCCTACGTGCACGGCGGTGTGTCCACCTGGATGCACGGCTACATCACGGCCATGCCCGAGCACGAGTTTGTGCTGTGGGTGATTGGCGCCCACGCCGAAGACCGCGGCAAGTTTGTCTACGATCTGCCCGGCAACGTCGTCGAGGTGCACGAGGTGTTCCTGGACGACGCCCTGCGTCTTTCGGGCGAGCAGGAGGAAGTCGACTTTGACGAGCGCGAGCGCGAGGCCCTGCGCCGTCTGGTTTCGCTCTCCAATCCCGATTGGGACGTGCTGTTCGACATTTTCCAGCGCCGTCACGTGCATCCGCTCTCATTTTTGCAGAGCCGCACGTTTATGGACATCTTCCGCGACGTGTGCCTGGCCGAGTACCCGTATACGCCTTTCGCCGACGCCTTCCACACCATGCGTTCGATGTTGCTGCCCGTGCTCTATCTGCTGGGCAGCGAGGTTCCGGTGGCCGACGTGTATCACGCCATCTCGACTGGCTACGGCGGCCTGCTTGCGAGTCTTGGCTCGAGCGTTCATAACGCGCCGGCATTGCTGACCGAGCACGGCATCTACACGCGCGAGCGCGAGGAGGAGATCATTCGCGCCGACTGGGTGGTGCCCTCGTTTAAGGACCGTTGGATTCGCTTTTTCTACCTGCTTTCGGAGGAAATCTACCGCCGCGCTTTTCGTGTGACGAGTTTGTTCCACAACGCGCGCAAAACGCAGATCGACATGGGTTGCGATGCAGAAAAATGCCTGGTTATCCCCAACGGCATTCAGTTCGACCGCTTTAAGAACATTCCCTTAAAGCCCGATGACGGCTGGGTGGACATTGGCGCGGTGGTGCGTCTGGCGCCCATCAAGGACGTCAAGACCATGATCTATGCCTTCTTTGAGTTGCACGAGCGCCTGCCGCACGTGCGCCTGCACATAATGGGTGGCGTGGACGACGAGGAATATGGTGCCGAGTGCCATGCGCTGGTGGAGACATTGGGCGTGCGTGACTTGATCTTTACCGGCCGCGTCAACGTGGTTGAGTATATGGAAAAGCTCGACTTTACCATTTTGACGAGCATCTCGGAGGGCCAGCCGTTGAGCGTGCTGGAATCGCTGGGCGCGCGTCGCCCCTGCGTGACGACCGAGGTCGGCTGCTGCCGCGAGCTGCTCGAGGGCGCCCCCGGCGACGACTTTGGCGTGGCTGGATTCGTGAGCCCGCCCATGTATCGCAAGGGTCTGGCCGATGCCATGGAGCGCATGTGCGCGAGTCGTACCCGCCGCCTGGAAATGGGGGAGCGCGGTCAGCGTCGCGTGGCGACCTACTACCTACACGAGCAGATGCTCGCCAACTATCGCGCGCTGTACGACGAGACGGCTCGCGCGTTCAATTTGCCCAAGAAGGAGGTGTAGCCGGTGGCCGGAATCGGTTTTGAGCTCAAACGCCTGTTTAAGCGCAAGGGCCTGTTTGCCACGATGCGCGCCTACGGCTACGCCGGCATTGTGTGCACGGGCCCCATGCTGCTGGGCGTGCTGCTCCAGGTGGGTATCCTGGTGCTGTGCGGTCTGTGGGGCGTGGGACGTGCCAACCAGGATCTGCTGGTGTGCATGGTGACCTATACGCTGCTGGCCTCGCTCACGCTCACGAGCTTTTTCTCCATGCCCGTCACGCGCTTTTTGGCCGACATACTGTTTGCCGAGCGCGAAGAAGAGGTCTTGCCTTCGTTTTGGGGCTCCAACGCCATCATGCTCGTTGCGGGCACGGTGCTCTACGGCGTCTTTTTGCTGTTCTCGGGCGCCACGCTGTTGCAGGGGCTGCTGTGCCTGTGGCTGTTCAACATTATGATCGTTAACTGGAACGGCATGAGCTACCTCACGGCCATTAAGGACTACCGGGGTATTCTGTGCAGCTTTGCCGCGGCCATTGGCGTGGCATGCCTGTGCGCCCTGGCCGCGCTGGCGCTGGGGCTGCCGCCCGTCGAGGGCCTGCTGGCCTCGATTGCCCTGGGCTACGGTGTGATGCTCGCCTGGGACGTGGTTCTGCTGTACCGGTATTTTCCTCAGAGCGATCGCAGCCCCTGGCTCTTTTTGCGCTGGCTCGACCAATTTATGCCGCTCGCGCTCACGGGCCTGTTTACCAATTTGGGGCTCTTTGCGCACCTGGTGATTATTTGGGCAGGGCCCATTGGCGTACAGGTCAAAGGCCTGTTTTACGGCGCACCCTACCATGATGTGCCGGCGCTCATCGCGTTTTTGACCATTCTGGTCACGACCGTCAACTTTGTGGTGTCGGTTGAGGTCAACTTCTATCCGCGCTACCGCGACTACTACAGCCTGTTTAACGACGGCGGCGTGGTGGGCGACATCGTGGTGGCCGAGGAGGAAATGCTCGCCACGCTCAATCGGGAGCTGCGGTTTTGCGCGCTCAAGCAGCTATTTGTGACGGCAGCGGTTATCTCGCTCGAGACTACGGTGCTCTCGGCCCTGCCACTGGGCTTCAACAACCTGATGCACGGGTATTTCCGCACGCTGTGCGTGGGCTATGGCCTGTATGCCGTGGGCAATACGATTCTGCTGATCTTGCTGTACTTTACCGACTACAAGGGCGCCGTGCTTGCCTCTGGGCTGTTCGCGGGCGTGGCGGGGCTGGCGACCATCGTCTCGCTGTTCTTTCCGCAGCAGTTTTATGGCTTTGGCTTTTTGCTCGGCGCGGCGGTGTTTTTTGTTGTGGCGCTCATGTGGCTCGATACTTATACCGCCAACTTGCCGTATCGTATCCTGAGTCAGCAGCCCATTGTGGCGACCGACAAGACGGGTCGCTTTACGGAGTTGGGCTGCTTGCTCGACCGTGTCGAACAGCGCTACGAGGAGCTGCGTCTAGAGGGCGAGCCACATGGTGCGTTTGAGCGCACGGTGGTCCGTGTGTATCGCAATCGTTGGGGAGGTCCTGATGACCGATAGGATGATATCGCGTCGCCGCTTGATTGAAGCGGCTGCCGGCACATTGCTGCTTTCGGGCTGCTCTTCGCAGGACGAATCCTCGACAAAAAAGACCAAGAAGCAGGGCAAGATTAAAAAGGCCGATGCGTCTAGCGAGACCAAGCATCTTCGCGACAAGGATGAGCTGTACGAGGTCTACGATGACTCGGGCATCGTATGTATGTACCTGACGGTCTCGCGCGGCAACAGCTCCGAGAATACCGACCATAGCTGGGCCGAGATCAATACCTACTCGGTCTACGACTATGCCGACATGGGCGTAACGCGCTATCAGGTTATGGGCCTGCTGCAGCCAGGCGATGATAAGGGCCCCGTTGCTGGCGAGGTGGGCTATGGCCAGGAGGCGCCCAACGCCACGGTGCAGGTGCGCGGTCAGACGTCGAGTACCTATACGCAAAAGAACTACAAGGTGGAGCTCAAAAAGGGCAAGGGCACGTGGCGCCAGCAGCGCGCGATTGCGCTTAACAAGCACATGGGCGAGGGCATGCGCTTTCGTAACAAGATGGCCTACGATTTGATCCGTGGCATTCCCCAGATGATGGGCCTGCGCACGCAGTTTGTGCACTTATGGGTGTGCGACCAGACCGAAAAATCTAACGACACCTTTGAGGACTACGGACTGTTTACGCAGGTCGAGCAGCTCAACAAGACGGCGCTCAAGGCCCACGGTCTGGATAAGAGCGGGCATCTCTATAAGGTGAACAGCTTCGATTTTCATCGCTTCGAAGACACCATTAAGCTCGCCGATGACCCCGACTATAACCAGACGGTGTTTGAGGGCATGCTCGAGATTAAGGGCGATTCGGACCATACCCCGTTGATCGAGATGCTCGATGCGCTCAACGACGATACGCAAAAGATCGACGATGTGCTCGACACCTACTTCGATACCGAGAACCTGGTCTATTGGATGGCGTTTCAGATCTTGACGGGCAATTGCGATACGCAGAACCGTAACTGCTATCTGTACAGCCCGCTTAACTCAAATACCTGGTACTTTTTAGATTGGGATAACGACGGCATGCTGCGTAAGCTTGAGTTGAGCCTGAAGGGGTTCTCGGACTATGCGAGCTGGGAGCGCGGCGTGAGCAACTACTGGGGCAACGTGCTGTTTAACCGCGCGTTGCGCAGCAAGTCGTTCCGCAGCGAACTCGACCGTGCCGTGAAGGACCTGCGCTCGTATTTGACCGAAGAGCGTCTGAGCAAGATGGTCGAGCATTATCGCGAGGTCACGGAGCCGCTCGTCTTTGCTGCGCCCGACCTGGAGAATCTGCCCGTGACGAAGGACGAATACGAGCAGATTGCCGCGGCGATTCCCTCCGAGATCGAGGAGAACTACAAGAGCTTTCGCGAGAGTTTTAAAAAGCCCATGCCGTTCTACATCGGCGTGCCGCAGATCGATAACGGTAAGCTTCGTATTAATTGGGATGCGTCCTACGACTTTGAGGCGCGCGACATTCGCTACACCGTGGAGCTTGCGCGCGACTATGCTATTGGCGATGTGGTCTTTAAGGCCGAGGACGTACTGCTTCCCGAGGTGACCTGCGATGCGCCCGATACCGGCCAGTATTTTGTGCGCGTGCGTGCCACCAACTCCGATGGCTATACGCAAGATGCGTTTGACTACTATGTGACCGATGACGGCAAGCACTACGGCATGAAGTGCTTTTACGTACAAGGCGGCGGTAAGGTCGTGGAGGATACGTATGAGGAGGGCTAGCGCTCTGCTTGAGCGCTTGGCGGCCCCGCCTGTGCGTGCCACGCAGGAGCGTTACCGCCACGAGCTCAAATATCTCATTAACGAGGGCGAGCACACCGCACTTGCCTGTCGCATGGCGCCGGTGTTTAAGCTGGACAAGCATGCGCGGGCGGGCGGTTACACCATTCGCAGCCTGTACTTTGACGACTACTGCAACTCGGCCTACGAGGAAAAAGACGCCGGTATTCTCATGCGCAAAAAGTATCGCGTGCGCATCTATAACGGCAGCGACAAGGTGATTAAGCTCGAGCGCAAAAAGAAGTACGGCAGCTGGATCTACAAGGAGGACGCGCCGCTCACGCGCGACGAGTTTGAGCAGATCTTGGCCGGAGACTACGACTTTTTGCTGAGGAGCCCGCACCAACTCTGCCGCGAGTTCTACATCGAGTGCATCTGTAACATGATGCGCCCGCGGACCATCGTGGATTACGAGCGCGAGCCGTGGGTGATGGACGAGGGCACCGTTCGCATCACGTTTGACATGAACGTGCGTGCCGCGGTGGGAAGCTTCGATATCTTTGACGCGACGCTGCCCGCGCTGCCGGTCCTGGAGCCCGGCAAGCTGGTGATGGAGGTCAAGTTTACCGAGTTTTGTCCGCAGCTGGTGCGCGATATGGTGCCGCCGGGCGCGGCCGAGCTTACGGCGGTCTCCAAGTACTGCCTGTGTTACGAAAAGACCGCCTACCTGCGCGGATTTAATTACTGGGAATCGGATTTTGAGAACCGAGGGGATATTTAGACCATGAGCACCAGGGACTTTTTTAAGAACTCCGTTTTGGAGGCGTTTGGCCAGGTCGACCCTGCCAAGATCGGCCTGTCGCTGCTCGTGGCGCTCGCCATGGGCATCCTGATCTATTACGTCTACAAGCGCTTTTTTACCGGCGTGGTGTATTCGCGTAGCTTTGCCGTGACGCTTGTGGGCATGTGCGTGCTCACCTGCATGGTTACGCTCGCGATCTCGACGAACGTGGTCATCTCGCTCGGTATGGTCGGTGCTCTGTCCATCGTCCGCTATCGTACGGCGGTCAAGGACCCGCTCGACCTGCTGTATCTGTTTTGGTCCATTACCACGGGCATTACGGCGGGAGCCGGCATGTATGCGCTCGTGGCGCTCACGGCAGTTGTGATCGTGGTGATGATCGCCGGCTTTGCGAGCCACCAGGACAAGGCGCGCGTGTACATGATGGTCATCCACTACACGGGTCAGACCACCGGCGACGATATCGTGCGTGCATTTGGGCGCACCAAGTTCACCGTCAAGTCCAAGACGATGCGCGGCGACAAAGTCGAGATGGCCGTCGAGCTGTTCTCGGACGGTGTGGATATGCCCTATGCCGACGCCATCCGCGCGCTCGATGGCGTGGAGGACCTGACGTTGATCCAATACAACGGCGAGTACCACGGCTAACTATGTTCCGGCGTTTTAACAAACGCCGGACCGGCCGACGCTGCGCGGGCATCTGCCGGTCGATCTGCCGCTCAAACCGTCGCTCGCGTACATGAAGTACGCGTCGCTCCTCTTTCGCGGCGACCTGGGGCACCGGAGCGCCGCTCGCTGACGTTGGGGGTACCTGTAGGGTTACCGCTGTTGTTACGAAGCGTTCTGGTTCGGTAAGTTGCTCCGATAACACGTTTGCTTGCTTGGCTTGAGTGCTTCGCTCTTGGCGGTACCCGGCATTCTGCAGCTTTTCAATTGACGGCTCGCGTTTCTGTGATGGGGCGCGGGCCGGTTTTCTATCAGCCCTATTGACTTGGCGGGCTGTCGTAAGAA
>URSP01000061.1:0-10148 GCA_900550515.1 uncultured Collinsella sp.
GATTCCACCTTACGAGGTACACACGAGTGAGGCGCGCAAGGTCGTGCCGCAGGAGGTTCCGCTCTCCACCGCCGTATGGCAGATGGGCCGCATCGCCGGCATGACGCGCGGTCTTGAGTCCGGCAACCTCGACCTGATTGCCGCCGCCAATGACGACCGCATCCAGGAACCCTATCGTCGCCGCCTGATTCCCGACTACAACGCCGTGCGCGACACCTGCCTTAACGGCGGCGCTAAGACCATCTGGATTAGCGGCTCGGGCTCGACCCTCATGGCTGTGACCGACGATACCATCGTGGCAAAGTTCCTGCAGGTTAAGCTGCGCGAGCAGTTCCCCAAGTGCGACACGCATATCCTCACGTGCGACACGGAAGGCGCTCAAATCGAGTACCTGTAGACATCCTCCTCATATCCCGACCGTCCCTGCGCCTACCTTGCTGAGGATGTCTACAGGGACCCACGCTTTGAAGGGGCGCCAGGCTGATAGTTGATTTTTATTGGCAGGGGCTCTTGCTGGTAAGGGGCACTCACTAGAGGCAGGCCTCGGCAATGCGGCGCTTAAGCTCGTCGATGCCGGTGCCGGTCTGGGAGCTCGTGATGATCACATTCTCGGCAGGGACGTTGAGCTGCTTTTTGATGGCTGCTGCCTGGCGGGCCTGCTGGGTGCGGCTGAGCTTGTCGGCCTTGGTGAGGCAGACGATAAAGTTGAACTCGTTGCCCTGCAGGTAGTCAATCATGTCGTGATCGAGCTTGCTGGGGTCGTGGCGGATATCCACCAGAGAGACGACCAAGTTAAAGCTGCGCTCGGAGTCAAAGAAATCGCCAATGAGCTCGGCCCAGCGGTCGCGCTCGGCCTTGGAACGACGGGCGAAACCGTAGCCCGGCAGGTCCACAAAATGCACGTCGTCGGCCTCAAAAAAGTTGATGTTGCTCGTCTTGCCCGGCGTGCTCGAAACCTTGACCAGGTTCTTGCGGCCAAAGAGTTTGTTCATGATGGAGGACTTGCCCACGTTGGAGCGGCCGACGAAGCTCACCTCGGGACAGGTTGACTCGGGAATCTGCGAAACCTTGCCGTAGCTGGCGACGAACTTGGCAAGCTGGTAGTTAATTGAATCGGCCATGGACACTCCTTGGTCGTAGGTTCTTACAAAACGGGCGTGCTATTGCGCGGCGGCGATACGACGAACGATGTCAAGCGTGATGCCGCTCGCGGTGCGAGCGTACTCGTCCAGATCGAACTCGCGCTCGCAAAACGCGTCATATGCCTCGTCACAATTATCGCTGATAGCGCGCAGTACCAGGCAATCGACACCATTCTTGGCCGCGATGTGCGCAATTGCCGCGCCCTCCATCTCGACGCAATCGGCATGCGTGGCCTCAATCGCAGCGTTACGCATGGCGTCACCCGTAACAAAGCGATCACCCGTGGCGATAGTGCCACACAGGAACTGCTTGGGGTCCTTCTCCGCAGAAGTCTCATCCGCCGAGGCATCCACAAATCCATGCTCGGCAAGCACGGCGGCGGCAACATCAGCCAACGCCGGTGTCGAGACAAACTCCTCGAGCCCCGGCGCGGACTCGGCGATGAGTGCCGTATCGGTATCCAGATAGCGCAGGCACTTGCCTATAACCACGTCGTTAATATGGAGTTTAGGGTTTAGGCCGCCCGCAATACCCGAAAACACAACGGCCTGCGGGGCGTATTTGCTGATGAGATGCTGCGTTGCGGCAGCGGCGTTCACGGTCCCCATGCCTGCCGTCGTGGCGACTACCGTCAGACCCGAAAGCCCACCGTTCACAACGGTCAAGCCCGCCTCCTGCGACTCATGCGCGCCACTCAGCTCTTCCTTAATCTGCGCAACCTCTTTTTCGAGTGCGCCTATGATCGCGATGGTTGCCATGCCATCCCCCAAATCCGTGCAAATTGCTTATCCACGGTATGGTACCAGCATTTTGACTCAACCGCGCAATACGAAGCTGCTAGACCACCGCAGCGCGGGTATCGTAGAGGAGCAAAAGACTTGCTAGCCGATGGCGTTTTTTAGCTCCGCGCGGCGCTTTTTCATGCCGGTCATAACGGCATTACGCAACTCGGGCATGCGCGCGGTATCCATCTGGGGCACGCCCTCGAGCTTATAGGGAATCCCCAGCTGCTCATACTTGACGACGCCCATCGTGTGATACGGCAGCATCTCCAAACCCACCACATTATGCCACGGAGCGATGAGGCGGCCGAGCTTCTCGCACTCCTCCACCGTGTCGGTAATGCCCGGCACCACCACGTGGCGGATAACGACCTTAATCTTGCGACGCGCGAGCTCATCACCAAACGCCAGAATGCGTGCGGGATCGCAACCGGTCAGCTTTTTATGCTCGATGGGATCGGCGTGTTTAATGTCGAGCAGCACCATATCGGTCTCGTTGAGTAGGGCATCGAACTTCTCGGGATGCTGGGGGTCGAAGGCGTAGCCACAGCTATCCAGGCAGGTATGCACGCGGCCGTCGGGGTTGCTGTGCATGGCACGGAACAGATCAGCCAAAAACTCGGGCTGCAGGAGCGGTTCACCGCCCGAAACGGTAATGCCGCCGCTACGGTAGAACTCATAGTTGCTCTGGAACTCGTCCATCAGATGCTCGACGGTCACCATGGTGCCGCCGTTGACCGACCAGGTATCGGGATTGTGGCAATACGCGCAGCGCATGGGACAGCCCTGAACAAACACCACAAAGCGGATGCCAGGTCCGTCGACCGTTCCCATCGTCTCGATTGAATGCACGCGGCCCAGGGCAAACGCAGAGTCCTCGGGACGAGCGTCCACACCCTCAAGCGTCATTTCTGCCATTCGCGCTACCTTGCCTCTCCTTGAATGCAACCAATTAAAATGCCAGAGCCATTCTAGCCCATGCGTTTGCGTTTAAACGTCTCGGGCCAGAATGGCACGTTTTAATCTATCCCCCATCACCATGGTTGGGAGCTACGTCGAGACGTCAGGCTGAAGAGCGCTCGCCTGCGGCCTTTACGCCTTGAGCGTGAGCACCGCACCGAAGGCGGTCGGGCCGCAATGGCTCGAGATGACGCCGCCAACCTGAGTCCAGGTAACGTCCTTAAAGCCCAGGTCGTGCGCATAGACTTCCATGTCATCGCGCAGCTCCTGGGAAAGGCCCACCGAATACGCCAAGCCAATGTGCGAGTAGTCAATCTCGCCCTTCGCAACCATGTGGTCAATAAAGGCGCGGGCGCACTTGAGCATAGAGCCGCGGAACTTCTTGGTCGCCACGAACTTGCCGCCCGTCACCTCAATGCAGGGCTTAATCTTGAGCAGATGGGCGCCAAGGAATGCCACGTTGGACAGACGACCGCCTGCCTTAAGGAAGGCTAGGTCGGTAGGAACAAAGCCCAGCAGCACACGGTCCATGACGGAGTTCGTGAAGGCGAAGATCTCGTCGACGGTGGCATCGGGGTGAGCCTCGATGTATTTGGCAGTCTCGACGACAACGAGCGACTGGCCCACCGAGACAAAGCGCGTGTCCATGGAGAACACGTAGTCGCGGCCCTTAGCTGCAATCTTGGAGGACTGATGCGAACAGGTCGTGGCCTCGGAATACGCAAGATGCAAAATGGTCGCATCGGGCTGCTCAGCGTGAATGCGGTCGTACACGTGAGCAAAATCCGCAGGCGCGCAGCCACTGGTCTTGGGCATCACGCCAAACTCGTTGCAGCGCGAATAAATCTCGAGCGGATCGATCGAGCCGTCCTCGACGGTCTCGTCACCAATCGTGACATGCATGGGCACGCGCACGATGCCGTAGCGCTCGCAAAGCTCCGGCGTCACATCCGACCCAGACTCAACCACGATTACGTACTTGCCCATTATTATCACGACCCATCTCAACATTGGCTTTTCAATACATGGCACGCGCCGCCGCACTGTTGCACAACAGCGTCCAAGCGCCAAAGAGACGCCGCCCCTTGCACACAACAAAGGACAGCGTCTCCCTGGAAAACTCCGTGCTTATCTGAGATTCTACACGGTTTATTAAGGAGTGTTACTTATTCCGCAAACGGTCGCTATACGCGATAAACGGTAGCTGGCCGCGGTAACTGCGACACATTCCGCCCAGCAAGTCCAATCGTACTCCATGCACGGTTAATGCACGAGGCGGTAGAAATTCATCGATACCGCACCCTCGGCGTGCAGCTCCATCGCCGGAACCGCCGGCGAATAGGTCCGGCTCGTAAGTGCTGCCTCGCCGCCATTTGCAAAAATCTCGACCATCGTAGTGTCCGAAAGCACGCGCAGGTCGCGAAGCTCGCTGAGCTCGATCGACCTCTGGTCGCGCCCATAGCCTTCGTCACCCATGTCGAGGGTAAGCATCCCGTCTGCATAGCGCACAAAGACACCCTTGCGGATTTCGAGCTCGATCACCTGGGCGCCCTCACAGGAAACCACAAGATCAAACAGGCGGCCCGGCTCCTCAACGGTTTCACCGCCTGTCGCGCAAACGCAGTCGCCGCGCATCCTCTCAATCTCGTGCACCGGCTGCTGACAGAGCTTACCATCGCGCATGCTCAGCTCTCGCGGCACCGTCAACGCGCACTGCCACCCGCGTGCCACCGTCGGGCTTTTTGCCGTCGCATCGGGGCAACCCGACCACCCGATCATCAAACGCCGACCCGCAGCATCCTCAAAAGACTGCGGTGCGTAGAAATCAAAGCCGGCATCGACCATCGGGGGCATGCCCTGCCCGGCGATCTTAAAACTCGGCGCCTCCCAATCGGCCTCGATGGGAAACCACACGCACTGGTGCGGATTGCGGTAACGCCATCCATCGGCGGACACACCCTGCGGACAGCAAACGAGAATAAGCTCACCATCGAGCTCAAACAGATCGGGGCACTCCCACATAAAGCCAAACTTCTCGCCCAACTCAATGCGCGTCGCATAGCTCCAGTCCTCTAGATCGCTCGAGGTATAGACAAGCACGCAGCCGCGGTCGTCTTTCGTACGAGCGCCCAGAACCATGTAGTAGATACCATCGTGTTCAAGGATTTTGGGATCACGCACGTGCGTACCGATATCGTCGGGGTAATCGACCGGCCCAACAGCTATGCGCTTCTCGCCCAATACGTCGGGGTTCTCGGCAACCACATGAATCTGGTTTTGCTCACGGCCCGTCAACACGTAGTCGTAATCATCGCGGTCAAAATGCTTGACGTTGCCGGTATAGAAGTAGTGAATCTTGCCGTCGTGTACAAAGGCAGAACCAGAATACGCTCCGCTCGAATCCAAATCGGAATCGGGGAACAGCACAGGGCCGCGATTCTCGTACGTCACAAAATCCTTTGTTGTCAGATGATTCCAAAGCACTGGACCGCCATGCGCAGCATCGAATGGATCGTATTGGTGATAGATGTGATACGTATCACCGATCTGCACCAAACCGTTGGGGTCGTTGAGCCAGCCAAGCTCAGGCTCCACATGGAACAGGAGCCTATCGGGGTCGGACGCGATGCGACCCGCCGTCTCATCCTGTCCGGCACGCCACTGCTCATAGTCCGCGCGTGTCACCTTATTTTTTTGATTAAACATCGCCGTTGACTTTCTCGTCTATGGGGAAGGACGCTCGACTCACACGAGTCGAACGCCCTTCCCCAAATGGACTTATCCTCAGATTACGCTGAACGGCTCAACTAGAAGCTGACATCGAAGCCAGCACCAGCGCCCTCTTCATCAGTGGTCGGCACGCCCTTTGCCTTGTTGTAGGCAAAGATCAAGACGATCGGCACGATAAAGGCGATGAGATTGCCAGCCACATACCACACGAGCGTCTCGGGCGTGACGATGAGCAGGCCAAGCACGCCGGTCAGACCCTGACCGATGGCGCGCACCTCAAAGAGCTTCACGAAGGCACCGCCGCAGCCTGCACCGATGCAAGCGCAGATGAACGGGATGATCGAGTAGCGCATGTTTGCAGCAAAGATTGCGGGCTCGGAGATACCGACCAGCGTCGGGATAAAGGACGACATGCAGATGTTGCGCTCTTTGGAATGCTTCTTGTGAATGAGGTACATGCCGATGGCGCCGCCGCCCTGGGCGATGATGGAAACCGACCAGATGGCCTGGATGTAGTTGAAGCCAGTCGTGGCGACGAGGTTTGCCTCGATACCCTGGATGAACTGATGCGTACCGGTAACGACGAGCGGCTGCAGGAATGCGGCAAAGACAAAGGCACCGAAGACGCCCATCCTGTTGTACAGGATATCGATTACACCGGCGAGGACGTCGCCGATCAGGTTGCCGAGCGGGCCGAACACGGTGAACAGGGCGACGTTAGCAAGAATCAGGGTAACGGTCGGGACAAAGACGAACGAAACGACCTCGGGGATGTACTTCTGGGCAATCTTTTCGACCTTGGCCATAAACCAGGCAGTCAGGATTGCAGGGAACACGCCGCCCTGGAAAGCAACCATGGGAATGGAGAGCGGACCAAAGTTCCAGTACTCAGCACCCGTCGGATCCATAACGAACGTGTTGCGGTTCATAAGGCTCGGGTGAACCATGACGATACCGACGAGGATGCCCAGAATCGGGTTACCGCCAAAACGCTTCACCGCGCTGTACATAACCAGGACAGGCAGGTAGTCAAACGTGGTGGCGATAATGGCAAAGAAGCTTGCGAGGTTCTTGAGGAACTCGCTGTGGTCGGCAAGGCTGCCCTCCATGCCAAAGAGGCCGTTGGCAACGATCAGCGACTTAAGGCCGATGATGATAGCAGCGCCGACGAAAGCGGGAATGATGGGGATAAAGATATCCGAGAATACCTTGAGGACCGAGAAGAACTTGCCCTTCTTGTCCGCCTCGGCGCCCTTGACCTCGGAAGCGCTGATCTCCTTAACGCCCGTCAGAGCCATAAACTCATCGTAGACCTTGTTGACGGTACCGGTACCGAAGATGATCATGAGCTGGCCGCTGTTGTACAGCACGCCCTTGACGCCATCGATGTTCTCGAGCTCGGCCTTGTTGTACTTGCTCGTATCCTTGAGCACCAGACGCAGACGCGTAACGCAATGCGTGGCGCCCTCGATGTTCTCCAGACCGCCGACGTTATCGACGACTTGCTGAGACACTACTTTGTAGTCCATGTTCCTCTCCATTCCCTTACGAAATCATAAAACGTTTTGATGCCATTACAGAGACGCGATCGTTGCATTTGCGCACTTGAGCGTACCGTCGGTGACCGTCAGTGCCACACCCTGGCCCTGCTTATTGCAGAAGCGCGCGTTAAGCGCAACATCATCGACAAAGATGGTCGCGATATCGTCGTCAACGACCAGGCGCACATGATGAGTGCCCTCGCCCTTAAAGAACAACGGACGCTCGAGGCCCATGTTGTTGACCTGGAACCACGGATACTGGGGGGCCGCCGTAAACTCGAGCTTGCCCTCACGCAGGTTGGCGCGGAACTCATAGGCAAGACCGGACTCGGCGTCCTCGGCAAGCTT
The DNA here is from genome assembly GCA_900550515.1 of uncultured Collinsella sp. Taxonomy (GTDB): domain Bacteria; phylum Actinomycetota; class Coriobacteriia; order Coriobacteriales; family Coriobacteriaceae; genus Collinsella. The sequence continues at coordinate 7,505 of URSP01000061.1, forward strand.
CACCGAGAAGCCGGCAGCGTCACCGGCGAGCTCGATGTCGGCATCGAGCATATAGGTGGAACCGGCATCCGCGGCGAGCACCTGCTCGACCTTGCCCGACTCGCAGGAAAGCTCAAAGGCCTCGACTGCCTTAGCCTCGCCAAAGGCGCCAAGCATGCTGTCAGGGAGCTTGGTGCCGAGCGTTCCGTCGGCACGCTGAACGATCTCGAGAGGCATAAAGGTGCCACCCCACAGGTAAGAGCTGGGATCGCCACCCTCGTCACGCGTAGGAACCCAACCAAAGAGAACGCGGCGCTCGCCATCAAATGCGGTACGCGCGGCATAGTACGCGCGGCCATCGAAGGAATCGTCCGCAGGAGTGATCCAAGGACCGTTGATAGAGCGAGACATGCGGTAACGGGTCTTGTTGCCATCACTGTACTCGGAGAACACCAGATACCACCAGTCGCCCATCTTAAAGAGATCAGGCATCTCGAACATGGTGTACAGGCCCGGATTCCACCAGTCGCCCTGGAACTCCCAGGTATCCAGGTCCTTGGAGGTGAACTTGACCAGACGACCGGTCATCAGACGCTTGTCCTCGCCCACACGCGTGCCAAGGATGAGCATGTACTCTTCGTTCTCCTCATCCCAAAGCACAAAGGGATCGCGCCAGTTGCGGTCATCGTAACCCTCCTGGGGCGGAAGCAGCGTCTCGGCGATGTTCTTCTCCCACTTGACGGCGTCGTCACTCGTTGCGTGAAGAAGAACCTGCTTCATCAAGCGTGCCTTGACCTTATCGCGATTGCAACCAGTGTAGAGCGCATGGTACTTGTCGCCCACCTTAAACACCGTGCCGGCATAAACATACTGGTCGACTTCCTCGTCGCCGCCACGCTCAAGGCTCTCGCCAAAGTCTTTGTAATTGACGAAGTCCTTGGTTGTCGCGAGTGCCCAGCCAAACGGCTCTCCGAAAGGTCCGGGGTTTCGCGTGTCACGCTGATGATAGAGATAGAACGTGCCGTCCTCGCCGTACGGCATGATGTCGCCCACCCAAATTCCCTCAGGCTGGTAATACACCTTGTGCATCCGAGACTTCCTTCCCACGTGATACTAACTCGGTACAACTGCAAGATATGTCAATCGTTTTCATATGTCAAACGTTTTCACACCAATACGTCTTTTCGCAGTTCCAGTCGTCGGCAAACGGTTGACATATGCCGGCGAACGGTCATCAGAGGCGTTTGAGGAATTCTTTTGGCACGGGATGAACTACGCGGTTTTGCCCTCAATGAGTTCAACGGGGAGCTTGGTATTCGATTCGGGCTTTTCACCGTTAACAAGAGCGATGATGGATTGCGCCGCGAGCTCTCCGATGCGATCGATATCTTGACGAACGGTTGTTAAGTCAGGCATAAACGTCATAGTGCGGCGGGCGCCATCCGCGCCCACGACCTTAATATCGTCCGGAGCGCTCAAGCCGCGCTGCTTCATCACGTTAAGACAGATAGCCGCCATCGTGTCGTCTCCCGCAAAGATGCCGTCAATATCGGGGTTCTCATCGAGGATCTTCGCAACGACCGCACTCTTTTCGTCATCGGACTTAACGAACTCGACCTCACGGACAAGCGCGGGCAAACCGGCCTGCTCCACAACATCGTGGTAGGCATCGGTACGCTTATTGGCAGGCATGCGCATGCGGCTATTGTTGCGCAGGCACAAGATGCGCGAACACCCGTCATCAATCAGGCGACGCGTGGCAAGTTCGCCGATGCCATAGCTGTCGCTCGCAATCTGAACAGAGGCCTCGCCAAGGTCGCAGTCGATACCAACCAGACTCAAGCCCATCTCGGCATACGCCTCGGCACCGATATTAAGCGAGTTGACGATGACGCCATCAACCATATTGCGTCGAAGCATGTCGATATAAGAGCGCTCAAGCTCGGGTCGATTGGCGCTATTGCACAGCAGCATCTTAAAACCGTTTTCGGCCAGGGTATGCTCAATGACTTGAACCACTTGGGCATGAAACGGACTGCTGACATAGGGGACGATCATACCGATAAGATTCAGGCGACCGTTGAGCATGGCACGAGCGATATCGTTGGGCGTATAGTTGATGCGCTTCATCGCGGCATGGACCTTATCGCGGGTCTCTTGGCTAATATAGCCACGATTATTAAGCACACGAGATACCGTAGTAGGCGAAACCCCCGCCACCGCCGCAACTTCCTTGATGCCAGGCTTAGCCGTATCCTTAGAACGAGCACTCTCGCGAGCCATAGCACCCTCCCCCATCAACATGTCATACGTTTACATACGAACAAAGCATACCCCAACAAGAGCGGGAAGACGGTAACAGTACAAGTAAGTAAACGACTCATCCAAATAATTAGGAAAGTTCCGCCTAAAGGGTGACTCCGAAGAACCCCGCTTGGCCGTTTTTGGGTTATTTTCCAAAACATCCCGCAGGACGCAAAGAGGCCCCGCCGCGCAACGCGCGCAGCGGAGCCTCTTTGCATGTCCGAGGACACAAATTTGATTTAGCGTGGTTCCCTAAAGGGCGACAACGCAGGAGACCCGGCGAGGCCGGGAGCACTTTGTCTCGCAAACATTCCGCACTGATATTTTCTGTATTGAAGACGTCGATGATGCACCCGTATAC
>URSP01000062.1:0-10016 GCA_900550515.1 uncultured Collinsella sp.
AGGTGGCGGCACCGCCGAAGGGCTCGATCTCGGTCGGGTGGTTGTGGGTCTCGTTCTTAAAGAGGAACAGCCAGTCCTGGTCCTCGCCATCGACATCGACCTTCACCTTGACGGTGCAGGCGTTGATCTCCTCGGACTCGTCGACATCGGTCATGACGCCGGTCTTCTTAAGGTACTTGGCGCCGATGGTGCCCATGTCCATGAGGCAGACGGGCTTGGCGTCGCGGCCGAGTTCGTGGCGCATCTCCATGTAGCGGTCGAAGGCTTGCTGCACCACGGCGTCGTCGATCGTCACGTCGTCCAGGACGGTGCCGAAGGTGGTGTGGCGGCAGTGGTCGGACCAGTAGGTGTCGATCACGCGGATCTCGGTGATGGTGGGGTCGCGGTCCTCATCGCGGAAGTACTGCTGGCAGAAGGCGATGTCCGCCTCGTCCATGGCAAGGCCGCGATCGGCGATAAAGGCGGCAAGGCCGGCCTCGTCGAGCTCGCGGAAACCGTCGAGTACCTCGACGGGCTGGGGCTCGGGGGTCTCCATGTACAGCGTCTCGGGCAGGTCGAGCGAGGCGATGCGCGCCTCGACGGGGTTCACCACGTAGTGCTTGATGGCATCGATGGCGGCCTCGTCCAGAGCGCCCGAGATCATATAGACCTTGGCGGAGCGCACGGCGGGGCGCTCGCCCTGGCTGATGAGCTGCACACACTCGCTGGCGGAGTCGGCGCGCTGGTCAAACTGGCCAGGCAGGAATTCGACGGCAAAGACGGCGCCATCGCTTGCGGGGAGCTCGTCGTAGGTCACATCGACCTGGGGCTCGCTAAAGACGGTCGGCACGCAGGAGCGGAAAAGCTCCTCGTCGATGCCCTCGACGTCGTAGCGGTTGATGATCCTCAGGGCCTCGATGCCCTTGATGCCGAGAATTTCGGTCAGCTCGCCCTTGAGCTGCTGAGCCTCGACGTCGAACCCGGGTTTCTTCTCCACGTAGATACGAGAGACCATTGGTTCCTGCCTTCCTGATCGGTTGGGCGTACGGTACGGTATGCGGCAGCGGTCGGTTTACGGGGCATAGCCTCGCGGTCGCCTTGAGCCACATGTTTGTAAACCTCACTATGATACGACAGCTCGCGGCGCGTTGAGGACGGCGAGGGTGCTACAGTGGGGCTCAAACAAGAGAAAGGCATCACATGGCATTCGTTTCGCTCGCCATCATCGCACTCGTGGCCTTTGCAAGCCCCTTTATCGCCTCGGCGATTCCTGGAAAACCCGTTCCCGAGACGGTCTTTTTGCTCGTGCTCGGCGCGGTGCTGGGACCCCATATGCTCGGCGTCATCCATGTAGATGCCGAGGTCTCGCTTGTGTCCGAGCTCGGTCTGGCCTTTTTGTTCCTGCTTGCCGGCTTTGAGATCGATCCCAAGAGCATCACGGGTGTCGAGGGGCGCTACGGCTTGGCAACGTGGGTCGTCACGTTTGGTATCGCCTGGCTTGCCGTGCGCTTTACCCCGTGGTTCTCGGTCAGCCATTTCGACGGTATCGCCGTGACGCTTGCCCTCACTTCTACGGCGCTCGGCACGCTCGTGCCCATCATGCGTGAGCGTTCACTTGTCGGAACGCGCGTGGGCGACTCGATTCTCGCGTATGGCACCTGGGGCGAGCTCGGCCCCGTGCTTGCCATGTCGGTGCTGCTGTCTGCCCGTACCGGCATCCAAACGCTCGTGATTCTTGGCCTGTTTGCGGTGGTCTGCGTGTTGCTTGCCGTGGTCCCAAGCCGCTCCAAGCGCGTCGGCAGCCGCTTCTTTGCGTTTGTCGAGGAACGCGCCGATACCACGTCGCAGACCTTCGTGCGCCTGACGGTGCTCATCCTGGTCACGCTCGTGGCGTTCTCGGCTGTCTTTGATCTCGACATCGTGTTGGGTTCTTTTGCCGCCGGCTTTGTCTTGCGCTACATCATCCCCGAGGGCAACCATACGCTCGAGACCAAGCTCGACGGCCTGGCCTACGGCTTTTTGATTCCGGTGTTCTTTACCGTATCGGGCGCAAAGATCGACCTGACGGCCGTGGCGTCGCGCCCGGGTCTGCTCGTGGGCTTTATCGTGGCGTTGCTGATTATTCGTGCCGTGCCCATTCTTATTTCTATGAGCATTTGCCCTGCGACGCGCGATGTGTCGGCGTATGGTCGCATTACCGTGGCCCTGTACTGCACCACGGCCCTGCCGATCATCGTTGCCGTGACAAGCGTTGCCGTCAACGCGGGCGCGCTGTCGCAAGATATTGCGTCGGTCATGGTTGCTGCCGGTGCCATCACGGTGTTCTTGATGCCGTTGCTCGCGCAGCTCTTCTACCGCGTGGTCGACGCCGCGCCGGTCGCCGCCGTGGCAGAAGTTGCCGAGCATCCATCCGATGCGCTCGACATCCTGCGCGCCCACCACGACTTAGCGAGCTTGCTCGCGCGCGAGCATGAGCTGCTGACTTCGCATGGCCATGGTCGCGTATTCGAGGGCCTGCCTACGCTCGATACGATTGCCGAGCGTCTTTCCGCCGAGGCGGCGAGCGGCCACATCGATGCCCGCATCGTGGACGCGGCGCATCTTCTTGCCGATAAGACCTATGGTGATGAGGTCGACCCGTCCGAGCTGACCCCGCGCGAGCGTCGCCGCCTGGAGCGCGCCAAGCTCGCCGTGCGCGAATACCGCCGCCGCATGTTGGAGCTCTATGCAAGAGAAGAAGCCGAGGACGACGACGGCAAGTAGCCGACACCGCCGCGGAAAATGCATCCCGGAATTGGCGTCCAGAGTGGGATGCGCTTTCCGCGAGAAGCCCGTTGCGGAAAGCGTGTCCCAGAATGCGCGCCCAGAATGGGACATAGTTTCCGAAAGAAGGCCCTGAGGGAAACTGCGCCCCGTTCTGAGCTGAAATACCGGGACGCAGCTTCCCCTGCAAGCAGAACAAGGCGCGCTGCCTGCGGTTGATGCAGACAGCGCGCCTTTTGCGTTGGGCCTCGTTGAGGTTCGAAGTCGTGGTTTGCGACCTTTAGGAGCGGGCGGCTCCGTCGACGGGGAGCACGGCGCCCGTGACGTAGGAGGACATGTCGCTCGCCAGGAAAACAAAGGCGTTGGCGACATCCTCGGGCTCGCCCATGCGACCCAGCGGAATGGTGGCGATGATGGGCTTAATAACCTCTTCGGGCAGGTTGGCGACCATATCGGTCTTGGTTACGCCAGGCGCGACGGCGTTGACGCGGATGCCCATGGGGGCGAGCTCGCGCGAGAGCGACTGGACCATACCGTTGACGGCAAACTTGGACGTGGGATAGCCAACGCCGGAGGGCTGACCGTACTTGGCGACCATCGAACTCGTGGTGGTGATGGTGCCGCCATGACCTGCCTCGGTCATGATCTTGGCGGCTGCCTGGTGGCCATTAAAGACGGCGACGACGTTGAGGTCCATGACTTTGGCGAACTCCTCGGCCGTGTAGTCCAAGAGGGGTGAACGCTGGGAGATACCGGCATTGTTGACGACCGTGTCCAAGCCGCCCATGTCGGCTGCAGCCTGGGTAAAGGCCTCAGTCACGGCTTCGAGTGAGGTGAGGTCGCAGGAGCGGCCCCAGACCTTGGCGTCGGGATAGGCGGCTGTCAGCTTCTCAACGGCCGCATCGGCGGTCTCTTGACGCGAGCCAAAGACGGTGACGGCGGCACCCTCCTCGATAAAACGGCAGGCGATGGCATAGCCGATGCCGCGCGTGCCTCCGGTGATGATTGCTTTCTTGCCCTCGAGCAACATGGTGCCTCCATTCTTCGGGGGTGGACGTACGCAGCACAGGATAGCGGCGGACAAAAACAAACATGCCTGCTTATCGGTGAGCGGTATCCCTGGTTGACACCGAACGGTCAAGTTGTTCAAACGCTGGCCGCGGCAATGCGCTCCGAGCGCGCAAGCAAAGGGGGCTCCCGTCCAAGACCGGACGGGAGCCCCTCAAATATATGTCGTATGGCGAGAACCGAACTAGTTGGCCATGACGCCTTCGGTCCAAGCCTCAACGTCCTCGATGCGCAGGACGTTGGCGACCTCGGCCACGCAGTCGACGCTGGCAAGCTCGGCGGCGGCAGCCTGGACGTCCTTCTCGAGCGCGCGGTGCGTCAGGAAGATGACCGAGCAGGCATCGCTGACGCCCGACTTGCCGTCCTCGACCTGGTTGATGAGCGAGATCGAGATGTTGTGCTTGGCAAAGATGTCGACCGTCTCGGACAGGGCGCCCACGCGGTCGGCGACCTTCAGGCGCACATAGTACTTGGTCTGGAGCTCGTCCATGGGCTTAAAGGCGAGGTTGTGGCCATAGGGTTCAATCTCGGGCAGCGGAGCCACGCCGCGGCTGATCTGCTCGGAGAGCGACAGGATATCGCCCACGACGGCGCTTGCGGTGGGGAAGGAGCCTGCGCCGGCACCGTAGAACATGGTCTCGCCCACGGCGTCGCCTACCACGTAGACGGCGTTCATGGCGCCGTTGACCTTGGCGAGCATATGGTCTGCCGGGATGAGCGTGGGATGCACGCGGACGTCGACGCCAGCGTCGGTGTTGCGTGCGATGCCCAGCAGCTTGATGGTGTAGCCGAGCTCGCGGGCCTGGGCAATGTCTTCGGCGCCGATGGTACGGATACCCTGCTGGTAGACATCGTCGGTGGTCACGCGGGTGCCAAAGCCGATGGAAGCGAGGATTGCCGTCTTGCTGGCGGCGTCGAAGCCGTCGACGTCGGCGGACGGGTCGGCCTCGGCATAGCCCTTGGCCTGCGCGTCGGCAAGCACATCGGCGTAATCGGCGCCCTCGGCGTCCATGCGCGACAGGATGTAGTTGGTGGTGCCGTTGAGAATGCCAGCGATGGTCAGGATCTTGTTGCCCACCAGGTCGTGCTCGAGCGTGCTCACGATGGGGATGCCACCGCCACAGCTGGCCTCGCACTTAATCTGCACGCCGCACGCGCGCGCCTTCTCGGCGAGCGTCTCGACATGACGGCCCAGCAGGGCCTTGTTGGCAGAGACGACGTGCTTGCCGTGCTCAAAGGCAGTGGTGAAGATCTCGGTTGCGGGATGCTCGCCGCCGATCAGCTCGACGACGATATCGACGGCGGGGTCGGTGACGACATCGTGCCAGTCACTCGTAAAGGCCTCGCGCTCAATACCGGCTGCCTCGGCCTGCTCCCAAGCAAGCGCGCAGGCGCGGGTCAGCTTAAGGTCGATGCCGTAGGCTGCCAGGTACTCATCGTGGTGGCTCTTGATCAGGCGGGCCACGCCGCCGCCGACGGTTCCCAGACCGATGAGGCCGACGTTCACGGTGCGCAGGGGTTCGCTCATAGATAGCTCCTTCGTGCATCTTATGGATGGATTAACCGCTTAAAGGTTGAGTGCATTCTAGCGTGAACCGAGGGCGCGTGCTCGCCAGGCAACAGGAGTCGCACAAAACGGCACCCCCGAAACGCTGCGGAAACATTGGAAACATGCTCGCTACAAACGAACTTCCGTAACAAACTGTCAACGTTTGCACCATAAGGTTTGCCCTGTACCGCAAGACGGCCGCACCGCGGCCAGCGAAAAGGGGGACACCATGTTTAGCATCAACAACGTACTTAACCGCAGGAGTTTCTTGGCTGGCGCTGCGGCGCTCGGTAGCACCGCGGCACTCGCTGGTTGCTCGTCGGGTGGCTCGGACGGCGGCTCCGCCGATGACGGCAAGACCTTCAAGATCGGTGTCATCGGCCCTCTGACCGGCGCCGCGGCAACCTATGGCGTTTCGGCCGAGAAGGGTGCCAAGCTCGCCGCCAAGGATTTCTCGACCAAGGACCTCAAACTCTCGCTTAAGTCCGAGGATGACGTCGCTGACGGCGAGAAGGCCATCAACGCCTTCAATACCTTGTGCGACTGGGGCATGCAGGCGCTCGTCGGCCCCGTTACCACCGGTGCCGCCGTCGCCGTCTCGGGCGAGATCGCCGACGATATGCTCATGGTCACGCCCTCGGCCTCGTCTCTCGACGTCACCAAGGACAAGACCACGGTTTTCCAGGTTTGCTTCACCGATCCCACCATGGGCGCCAGCGCCGCAAAGTTCTTGGCCGAGAAGTACGCGGATGCCAAGATCGCCCTGTTCTACAACTCCGGCGATACGTATAGCTCGGGCGTTGCCGACGCTTTTGCCGAGCAGGCCAAGGCGTCCAAGCTCGACATCGTCGATACCGAGACCTTTAAGGACGACTCTTCCACGAGCTTTACCAACCAGCTCACCAAGGCCAAGGAGGCCGGCGCCACGCTCATCTTTGCGCCGATCTACTACACGCCGGCGTCCGTTTTGCTCAAGAACGCCAAGGACATGGGCTACGATATGACCCTCATGGGTACCGACGGCATGGACGGCCTGCTTTCTGTGGAAGGCTTCGATACCTCTCTTGCCGAGGGCGTACTGCTCATGACCCCGTTTTCGGCTGACGATGAGAAGAATGCCGACTTCGTCAAGGCCTATAAGGATGCCTACGACGAGACGCCCAACCAGTTTGCCGCCGACGCTTACGATTGCGTCCACGCCATCGCCGAGGCCATCGATAGGGCGGGGATTGACATTTCGGCCGACGGTGCCGACATTGCCGGCGACCTTGCCAAGGCCATGCGCAAGATCAAGATCGAGGGCCTGACAGGCGAGCTGACGTGGAATGACGAGGGCCAGGTCGAAAAGCCCGCCACAGCCTATGTGATCCAGGACGGCAAGTACATCGCCGCCTAAGTGCGCATAAAGCGCGACCGGTGAGGCCGTTTTATTCAGGGCAGGGACGCCTGTAACAGAACGGAAACATTACTTTCACACAATAAAGTGGCATTACTGCATAAAGTAATAGAAATACGCAGAATTATGGATAAATGGACAAATCCAAAGAAAAGTTGAAATAATCGCCACTTTCCTTAACTAAAGCGTCTAGTATTTTGCGAACGCCGAACACGGCGAAGGATGGCCTGTCGGGTAACCGAAACCCGACGAGATTTGAGAGGAGAGCCGCATGTCGAGCCTCACCGGTAAGTCATTGAACCCTGTTATGAATCGCAGGAGCGTTATCGCGAGCGCAGCAGGTCTGGGGGCGATGTCCATTCTAGCTGGTTGCTCCTCCAACGGCGGCGACAGCGGTTCCGCTTCAAGCGACGCTTCGTTTAAGATCGGTACCATCGGCCCGCTGACCGGCGCCAACGCGTCCTACGGCAAGTCCGTTACACAGGCTGTCGAGCTTGGCTGCAAGGATTTCTCGACTAAGGAGCTGCCGCTTGTCAGCAAGGCCGAGGACGACCAGGCCGATGGCGAGAAGGCCGTCAACGCCTTCAACACCCTGCTCGACTGGGGCATGCAGGCCCTCGTCGGTCCGACCACCACGGGTGCGTCGGTTGCCGTTGCCGCCGAGTGCGGTAACGACCCCAAGACGTTCATGATCACCCCGTCCGCGTCCTCCGAGGACGTCACCGACGGCAAGGATTGCGTCTTCCAGGTTTGCTTCACCGACCCCAACCAGGGTGTCAACGCTGCCAAGTTCCTGGCGCAGAAGTATGCGGACGAGAAGTTCGTGCTGTTCTATAACTCCGGCGACGCCTATTCTTCGGGCATCGCAGATTCCTTTAAGGCCCAGGCCGCTAAGTCCAAGCTCGAGATTGTCGACGAGGAGACCTTTAAGGACGACTCCGCCACGAGCTTTACCAACCAGCTGACCAAGGCCAAGCAGGCCGGCGCCACCATGATCTTTGCGCCGATCTACTACACGCCGGCGTCCGTCCTGCTCAAGAACGCCAAGGACATGGGCTACGACGTCAAGATGATGGGCTGCGACGGCATGGACGGCATCCTGGGCGTTGAGGGCTTCGATACCTCTCTTGCTGAGGGTCTGCTGCTCATGACCCCGTTCTCCGCCGACGACGAGAAGAACGCCGACTTCGTCAACGCTTACAAAGATAAGTACGGCGATACCCCCGACCAGTTTGCCGCCGACGCCTACGACGGCGTGCACGCGGTGGCCGAGGCCGTCAAGGAGGCCGGTCTTGGTGTCGACGCCGATCCGACCGAGGTCGCCGAGAAGCTGTCCAAGGCTATGCTCAAGATTACCGTTGACGGTCTGACCGGCAAGCTCACCTGGAACGATAAGGGCCAGGTCCAGAAGGAGCCCACGGCGTACGTTATCACCGATGGCAAGTACGTACAGGCCTAATAGGCCGCCTTACATAGAGCGGTTTTGATCCCAAGCAGGGGAGGTTTTGGCCTTCCCTGCTTGCTTGGTATCTAGGGACGATGTAACGTCCCTGTTTCATACATCAACTGGAAACCTATTCGAAAGGGGGATGTGGAACATGACGGTCTTTATCCAATACCTGGTCAACGGCCTGTCCATGGGCAGCGTCTACGCCATCATCGCGTTGGGCTACACCATGGTCTACGGTATCGCCAAGATGCTCAACTTCGCTCACGGCGATGTCATCATGGTCGGTGCCTATGTCTCGTTCTGTGCCACGTCGTATCTCGGCCTCCCGGGCTGGGCATCTGTAGTTCTCTCTTGTGTGGTCTGCACGGTTCTCGGTGTTCTCATCGAGGGTCTGGCCTATAAGCCGCTGCGCCAAGCAGGCCCTCTGGCCGTTCTGATCACGGCCATCGGCGTGTCTTACTTCCTGCAGAACGCCGCGCAGCTTCTGTGGGGCGCCACGCCCAAGAACTTCACTTCGCTCGTCACCTTCCAGGTGCCGGAGTTCTTGGCCAAGTTTAACGTAAGCGCCGTCTCGCTCGTCACCATCGTCGCCTGCCTGGTTATCATGGCCGGCCTGATGTTCTTTACAGGTAAGACCAAGATGGGCAAAGCCATGCGCGCCGTGTCCGAGGACAAAGCCGCCGCTCAGCTCATGGGCATCAACGTCAACCGCACCATCTCGATGACGTTTGCCATCGGCTCCGCCCTTGCCGCCATCGCCGGCGTGCTGCTGTGCTCCTACTCGCCGGTGCTGCAGCCCACCACGGGCGCCATGCCTGGCATCAAGGCCTTCGACGCTGCCGTTTTCGGCGGCATCGGCTCCATCCCCGGTGCCTTTGTCGGCGGTATTCTCATCGGCATCATCGAGGCGATGGCGCAGGCTTACATTTCCACGAGCCTTGCCAACTCCATCGTCTTTGGTGTTTTGATCATCGTCCTGCTCGTCAAGCCTGCCGGCCTCTTGGGCAAGTACGTTCCCGAGAAGGTATAGGTGAGCGTTATGAAGTTTCTTAAAGACAAGCAGACGCGTCACGACTTTGTCACGTACGCCATGTGCGTTGTGGCGTTCGCCATCGTCTTCTTTATGCAGTCTAACCACATGATCCCGCGCATGATCGCCGGTCAGTTGGTTCCCATCACGGCCTATATCGTCATGGCAATCTCCCTTAACCTCGTCGTCGGCATCGCGGGCGACTTGTCGCTGGGCCACGCGGGCTTTATGAGCGTCGGTGCCTATACGGGCATCGTCACTGCCGTCGCGCTGGAGAGCACCGTTCCGTCCGATCCGATGCGTCTGATCATCAGCATTGTGGTCGGCGCTATCGCCGCTGCCATTCTGGGCTTCTTGATCGGTATCCCGGTCCTGCGCCTGAGCGGCGACTATCTGGCCATTGTGACCCTGGCTTTTGGCGAGATCATCAAAGAGGTCGTCACCTGCCTCATTGTGGGCGTCGATTCCCGCGGCCTGCATGTGATCTTTAACATCACGGGTAACTCCACGATCGACGACCTGCACCTGCTCGAGGACGGCACCGCCATCATCAAGGGCGCGCAGGGCGCATCGGGCGTGTCGACCTATTCGACCTTCCTTGCCGGCGCAATTCTGGTTATGGTCGCGCTCGTGATTGTGCTCAACCTGGTTCGCAGCCGTACCGGTCGTGCCATTATTGCCGTGCGCGACAACAAGATCGCTGCCGAGTCCGTGGGCATCTCCGTTACCCAGTACCGCATGATCGCCTTCGTGGTTTCCGCTGCCCTCGCCGGTGCTGCCG
>URSP01000063.1:0-9964 GCA_900550515.1 uncultured Collinsella sp.
ACGTCGAGACCATGCCCGAGTACTATGCCGACACGCAGGCTCGCGTGACGTCCGAGAATTTCTATTGGGCAAATCGCCTGATCGGTGCCTTGGCCGATGTTCGCTTCCATGAGTGCGGTCGTGCGGTCGAGGACTATCAGGAGAAGGTCGGCGGCATGGGCCACAAGCAGATTCACGACGTTGACGCTGTCGTAGCCGCGCTGCCCGAGGCCGAGGTGCCCGCCGAGCTCGCCCGCGCCAACGAGGAGTTTGCCGAGCTCGTACGCGTGGAGACCGATGCTCTGTTGGGCAAGGTGCTCTACACCACGAGCTGCGCCATGAAGAACTCCTTCGCGATGAACGACAACGTGAGGTAAAGACAACCTTGCAACGAGCGAGCGGGGCAAACGCCGCCAAAGGCTTTGCCCCGCTCGATTCCTATCTTGGCGGTAAAACGATTTTGTGTCGTTCGCCCAATCTTGGGTACAAGAAGGCCAATGCAATTGTTCATGATTGGAGCCAACCATGGTTATGAAACTCGATCAGCTTGTTAACGGCGCCATCAACGTGGGCTTCGGCGCCGCCGCCGTTGCCGTTGAGGGCGGCAAGAAGGTTCTTGACGACCTCGGTACCAAGGGCGAGCAGGTCCGCAAAGATGCCGGTACCCCCGATATCGCCCGCAGCGTGTCCGACATGTTCGAGCAGGCCGGCGGTACCATCTCCGATCTGACCGAGCGCTTGGGTACGCAGGGCGAGACCGCGGCCCAGCGCGTGCTCGACGAGCTTATCCTTGCCCGTGTCCGCGTCATGACCGCCCCCGAGCGCACGGCCTTCTTGGCCCATGTGCGCGACATCGTCGATTCGGTCGAGGACAACGTGACCTCGGTGCCCGTTGAGTCCGTTGAGCCCGACGATGCGAAGGATACCGAAGAGGCCGAGTAGCAGCGCAGATGGCAGATTCCACCACCGATTACAACAATCTAGATCCCTTGGGTGACGAGGCGGCGGTTGTCGATGAGGTCGATGCCGCCGTCTCGGGCGCTCGCAAGAAGCCGCGCGCTGTCGATATGGTCCCCGAGGAGCCCGACGCGATGGCGCCGGACGAGGAATACCAGCTCACGCCGGCGGGTCGTCGCGAACGCATCGGGCAGATTGTTCGCCTGGTCAAAAAGTACCGCGTGTGGGATAACCTCACGCCGGTTCGTTTGCGCCGCCTGCTCGAGGAACTCGGCCCCATGTTCGTCAAGATGGGGCAGATTTTGGCCAACCGGTCCGAGATTCTGCCGCAGCGCTTTTGCGACGAGCTGCGTCGTCTGCGCTCCGACGTGGAGCCTGTGCCGTACGAGGTCGTACTCAGTTGTCTGGAAGAAGAATACGGCCTGCGCCTGGGGGAGATGTTCGATGCGATCGACCCCAACCCGCTTGGTAGCGCATCGCTCGCGCAGGTGCACCGCGCTCGTCTGGTGACGGGCGAGGACGTGGCCGTCAAGGTGCAGCGCCCCGGTGCGCAGCAGGTTATGGCGCAGGACATCGATATCATCCGCTCGGTGGTGCGCATCGTTTCCAAGTTCGTCAACACCGATCAATTCGTTGACCTGCACGGCGTAGTCGAGGAGTTGTGGACCTCGTTTCGCGAGGAGACCAACTTTTTGGCCGAGGCCAAAAACCTCAACGACTTCTACGAGTTCCATAAGAGCGTTCATGGCGTGACGTGCCCTAAATCCTATCTGGACCTGTGCACCGAACACGTGGTGGTTATGGACTACGTCGACGGCATTTCGATCGCCGATCCTGAACGCTTGGTGGCCGAGGGCTATGACTTGGAAAAGATCGGTGCCGCGATTGTCGAGGACTACTCGACGCAGGTGCTCGATGACGGCTTTTTCCATGCTGACCCGCATGCGGGAAACATCATCCTCAAGGACGGCATCGTTTACTTTATCGACTTGGGTATGGTCGGACGCATGTCGAGCCACGACCGCGGTATCGTCAAGGACATGATTTTCGCCGTGGCCGAGGGCGACGTGCCCAAGCTCAAGGATTCGCTCATGCGCTTCGCCGTGACGCGTGGCGACTCGGCTGAGCTCGATCATTCGGCCTTTTTGTCCGATTTGGACTTTATCGTGGCTGACTTTGCGGGCCTTGACCTGAAGGATCTGGATATCGGCGAGTTTTTGACCTCGCTGTTAAACCTCGCGCGTAAGAATGATGTTGAGCTGCCGAGCGTGGTGACGATGTTCGCGCGCGGCATGGTGACGCTCGAGGGTTTGTTGACCGAGTACATGCCCAACGTCAACATGATTCAGATCATCCAAACGCACATTAAAAACGAGAAAAGCACCTATGCGCGCGTGCGCGACATGGGGCGCGATCTTGCCGCGAGCAGCTATCGCGCGGCGAAGGGCTCACTCGAGGCGGCTGAGTACCTGGGGCTGGCTTCGCGCATGCTTACGCGCGGCCAGCTTAAGGTGAACACGCAGATCATGAGCAGCGATAAGGCACTGCGACAGCTGGGCGGAATTATCGACCGCATGTCGATGGCTATCGTTATCGCCGGCCTGTTTATCGGTTCGTCGGTGGTGTACTACGCACGCATCGAGCCGGTTGTGTTTGGTATCCCGGTCATTGGCTTTATGGGCTACGTGAGCGCGCTGGTGCTGGCACTTATGCTGGGCCGCAATATCTGGCTCAACAGCCACGGCGGCAAACACTAGAGGCTGCGACCGTCACCGCATTTTCCTATCGCAAACAATAGCTTTTACCTTGGGCTTCGCCTGTGTGCGGGGCCCTTTTGCGTGATACCATTTTGACGGTAATAATCGATGGCCTAGATGGTGGTGCGGAGACGCACGAACGCGCGGTTTTCCTGCGCGTTTGGGAGAATCGGGGTGCAAGTCCCCGGCTGTACCAGTAACCGTAATTCCTCTTGGCTCGGGATGTTCGCGTCGCAGATCGGACGACGCGCCTGAGCCGTTAAGGTTAAGTCGGATCGCCTCCCATCTTGCATGCGGCTGCGGCGTATGCCGCCGGTGTGCATAGGGCTCTGGAGGGAAGGGGGACCCCGATGGGGGAACTCGAGCGTAACATGCGCGATGACGTGGGGCAGCCGCTGGGCAACGCTCCAAGTACAGACAATGGGGGACAAATGGATATGTTTGAGGACGAGCGTGAGCGCGCCTCGTTGCATCGTCGTGGCGCGATTGCACGCGGTGTAGCCAAGCGCGGCCTGGTGGCATTCCTGGCCTTCGCGATGGCCTTTGGCACCACGCCGGCTCAGCTGTGGGCCGAGGGCGCCGAGGGCATTGCCGAGGCTGTGGCTCAGGCTACGACGCCGGGCGAGGACGCAGCGCTTGCGGGCGGTGCCGCTGAGCAGAGCGGCGCCGAGGTTTCGGATTCTGGGAGCGCGCCTGCAGCCAGTGCCGCTACAACAGAGGCAGCAACTGGCGACGAAGGCTCGGCGACGGGGGAGAGCCCTGCCGCGAGCGAGCAGTCTTCGACGGCATCCACTGGCCAAGCAGGATCTGCCGCCTCGACTGCCGTCCAGACAGAGAACCCGACAGAAACCGGCGATGTCGCCAAGAAGCAAGTCGAGGTCTCGTTCTCGATTATTGGCACCGATGCTGACGGCAAGGCTCAGACCTGGGTGGCACCTACGCAGCTCAAGCTCGACGAGGGCGCGACGGCTGCGGATGCCTTCGTTAAGCTGCAGCAGAAGACGGGCTTTAAAGCGGATTACGAACCGAACACGGCATACGGCTTCTACCTCAAAAGCATCACGTCCCCGAGCGATGGCCGCACGCTTGCCTACGATCCGACGACTAATGCCTTCTGGCAGCTGTTCGTCGACGGCGCGTCTTCCTCGGTTGGCGCGAGCAGCGTTAAGCTCGCCCCGGGGCAGAAGATTGAGTTTGCCTTTACGGGTGGTAGCGCATCCCCTGTCGTTAAGGACCAGCTTGCTGCGAATGTGACCGTCATTGGTCGCGATGCCCAGGGCAAGACTCAGACTTGGGTCGATAACGCGCAGTATGTGGTGACGTCCGGTTCGAGCGCACTTGACCTTACGAAGGTCGCGCTTGAGGCGAACGATATTGACGCCGTTGCTGCGGGCTCCTTCATTCTGAGCCTTAAGTACAACGGTGTTGAGCTGGGTACGCCGCTCGATTATTCGACCTATTGGCAGCTGTTCATCAACGGCAAGTCGAGTGACTATACGGCGGACAATGTCACCATCCATGCCGGCGATACCGTCACGTGGTTCTACGGTGGCTGGGGCGACCAGTTGCCGTCCGATTCTGTCCATGCTTCCGTTCAGGTGCTTGGCAAGGACAAGGACGGCAAGCAGCAGGTTTGGGCTTCGACGGGTCAGACGAGTCTCAAGGCGGGCTCTACTGCCTAGGATCTCCTTGAGCAGGTCGGCCTTACTCTCGATGCTGACGAATCGTCTTGGGGCTGGTTCCTCAACGGCATTTATTCGCCCTTCGATGGTAAGTCCTATTGTGGCTATGATGCTGCGACCAATAGCTATTGGCGCTTCTACGTAAATGGCAAGTTCGCCGACGTTGGCGCCGGTGTCTACGAGCTCCAAGAGGGTGACGCCGTCACCTTTATGTATGGTGCTGACGCCGATGCCCTTCCTGGCCAGGTTTTTGGGTCTGTCGATGTTATCGGTCCCGATGTCAACGGCAACAATACTCGTTGGGGCTCGGCAAGCAATGTTTCCCTGCCCGAAGGCTCTACTGCCCAGAACCTTATTGAGACGGTCCTGAAGGCCAAGGGCGTTACGTACAACGGCTCCCAGAGTGGTGAGTACTGGTTCCTCAATTCCATCAACTCGCCGTTCGATCACAAGCCGTATGCCTGGGATGCTGCGACCAATAAATATTGGCACCTGTATATCAACGGAGAGCCCTCCTTACTCTGCGCCAATCAGATTACGCTCAAGAGCGGCGATAAGGTTACGCTTGCCTATACCACCGACGATTCGGCCATGCCCGATCCCGACAAGATTGTCGTGGACCCGAGCGCGACGACCCCTGATTGGGATGCCGAGTGGGCCGGCTACGGCAACAGTGGCAACGGTTCGACCGTAACGGATGCCAAGACGCCTGCGCAGGCCGCCGGTCTTAAGTGGGCCTTCGATTGGAAGGCCGAGTCTGGTCAGCAGTATGCCAACTGCAGCGAGCCTGTCATCGCTAACGGCTTTGTGTATATCGCGACCGAGAACGAGCTCATTAAGATCGATTCGTCCACGGGCAAAAAGGTTGCCTCTGCGCCGCTTGCCTCCAAGGTGAGCTATACTTCTCGTCCGATCTATACCAATGGCCTTATCATCGTTCCGCTCAACGGCGGTGCGGTCCAGGCGATTACTGCAGACAAGCTGATCTGCAAGTGGCTGACGCCTGGTTTGACGGACTTGACGCAGAGCTCCTGCACCGTCGTTTCGGACGGCGAGTACGTCTATGTAGGCTCGGTCGATATTTCGTATGACGAGAATTACAACGCGACCTACGGCAACGGCTCCTTTGCACGCATTAAGATTGCCACGGGCGAAGTTTCTTGGCAGAACATCGACCCTGCCGAGGGCTATTACTGGACTGGTGCGGCTTTGACGGATAAGTATGCCATCGTTCCTACGAGCGCAGGTACGCTTAAGTGCATTGATAAGGCAACGGGTGTTGTCGTTTCGACCATGAAGCTCGGCGCTGTCGCAAATGCCGATTGCATTGCCGATCCGTCCAATGGTTCGACCTTCTATCAGATGACGCACGACGGAAAGCTCCATGTGATTTCGCTTTCGGCGAAGGGCGTGCTGAGTGAACAGAAGACGGTTGATCTGGGCCTTACGAATAATCTGAGCGCCCCTGCGGTGTCTGGTGACAATCTGATTGTCGGCGGACAGACGGCTACTGGCTCTGCTCTGGCTCTCTATAATCTGAAGACCGGTAAGACCACGATGGTCACCGCTGCTGACGGTAAAGAACTGCCGGCCGGATTTAACGGTATTGCTGCTACTCCGCTGGTGAGTGTTCAGGGCGGCAAGACCTATGTGTACTTCACCGTTAACAGCGCGGATAGCAAGGATTACGTCAACTACTCTGCTGGTGGTGGCGTGTATCGCTATACGCTCGGCGATGCAGAGGCGACGCAGATTTATGATGCGGCTGGCCATTACCAGTACTGTGACTCTCCGGTCATTTCCGATGCATCTGGCAATCTGTACTACATCAATGACTCGGGCACGCTGTTCAAGCTTGGGGCCGTTGAGTCTTGGACGGTTGCCTTTAATTCCAATGGCGGGTCTGCTTGCGACACTAAGTTTGTTGCTACGGCCGATGGCAAGCTGGTCAAGCCAGCCGATCCGACGCGCGATGGCTACACTTTCGGCGGTTGGTATACCGATGAGGCTTGCACGCAGGCGTATGATTTCAGCACGCCGGTGACGGCCGACCTGACGTTGTATGCCAAGTGGACCAAGAATGCCGTTAACCCTGGCGGTAATGGCGGTTCTGGCGCTAATGGTGGCAACGGTGGCGCTGGCAACGGTTCCGGCGCTGGCACTGGCACAGGCTCCGGCTCCGGCACGAAGGGCCAGCAGGCTGGCGGCGCTGTCGCCCCGGGTCATAAGCCGATGACCAAGACGACGGTGTCGACCAAGACCGAGACCAAGGACAACAAGTCCGACAAGAAGGACTCCGATAAGTCCGATAAGAAGGACGAGAAGAAGTCTGACAAGAAGTCTGACAAGAAGGACAGCAAGTCCGACAAGAAGTCCGATTCCAAGTCCGATACGGGTGCTGCTTCCACGACCACTGCTAAGAAGTCCTCTGGTGCTTCCGAGCAGGAGACTGGCACCAATCCGCTCGCCATCGTTGGCATCGCCGCCGGCGTCATCGGTCTCGCCATCGTCGGCGTGTTCGTGTTCACCAAACGTCGGTAGGTGAGGGCTGTGTCCAATAAATCCAAGGACGCTGACCCTAAGCAACCAGATTCCTCGTTCATTCAGTTCGACGATGCAAAGCAACAGGGCGCCGCTTCGGCGGCGTCCGCCCCTCGTCGCAAGGCGCTCCTTGGCGTTCTGACTGCCGCGTGCACCATTCTGATCGTCGTCTCGCTGGGTTTCGTCCATCCTTCCACAAGCGGTGCCTGGTCCATCGACTGGATCATTCAGACCGTGACGGGGGAGAGCGTCGTCACCAAGGACACCAGGGCGTCTGGCTCGACTACGACTTCGGGCGAGGCCAGTTCCGAGGATTCCAAGTCATCGAATGATGCAAAAGACGAGTCCAAGGGTTCGAACGACGGCAAGGACGATTCTGAGTCTTCGGACAAGGAATCGCATAAAAGCTCGGATAGCAAGAAGTCCGATGGTCAGGGCGGCAAGAAGTCTGGAGATAAATCCGCTGCCCAGAATACGGGAGCCGGCGTTACTCCCAATGTGTCTGGCGGTGCTTCTTCGGGCGGCGGTCAGTCGTCTGATGGGGCCTCCAGCTCTAATGGAGGAAGCGCTCCCTCGGGCGGACAGGGCGGCTCGCAGGAGTCCAACTACGTAACGGTGACGGTTTCGGTCACATCGGGCGCTGTGGGCAATCCTGTGTCTTCTGGCGGCACCTTTACCTTTAACGAAGGCGCCACCGTTTACGATGCCCTGTGCGCGCTGGGCCTTTCTGTCAACGCACGCGGCTCATCGTACGGCACGTATGTCTCCGCGATTGGTGGTTTGGCCGAGAAACAGCACGGCGGCACGAGCGGCTGGATGTACTCCGTCAACGGCACAACGCCCATGACGGCCTGCAGCAACTACGTTCTCTCAAACGGTGACAACGTAGTCTGGTATTACGTTACAGGCTAGAGGCCTCGACATAGCGCGCCAGACGGGCGGTTCGGACAAACATCCGGGCTGCCCGTTTTTCATGCGTAGAGGACTGGGTCGCCGGGTCTCTCGGCAAACAAAAAACCGGTTGGAACGGGAATTCCAACCGGTTATACATTCAAGCAAATAGTGATCGACTACGACCGTGCGCCCTCGAGGAAGAAGCGGCGGCTGAAGTAGTTGTACCAGGTGACGAGGAACGTTGCGATGGCCTTCATGGCCTGGTAGCCGATGCTCAAAAACGTGACGCCCACAAACATGTACAGGTCGTTGAGACCCAGACCAATCACCGACAGGATGGTGAAGATCGTGAACTCGCGCTTGCGGCTCATGCCCTCGCGATGGTCGAACACGTACTTCATGCTGAGCCAGTAGTTGACCACGACGGACGTGATAAACGAAACCGTGGTGCTCATCAAAAAGTCGAGGTGGAACAGCTCGACGAGCGCAATAAGCATGCCCCAGTCGATGCCAAAGGAGATAAGACCCACGACGGCGAACTTGAGGAACTGCTTGGTATGAGGTTGTGCCAGCGCCTTGCGCACGTAATCACATCCAATGCGTTGATGAATCGAGCAGAGGATACTTTAGAGCTTTTGCAAGGGAAACGTAAGGTCTTTGCCAAGAACTATACGAACTCGTCAAATTTTCAAGAGCTAATCCGCAGACGTTGAAAAATTGCCCGTAAACGAACGATGCCCACGGGCGATACTGTACTGAGCGCGCATTGTCCGTGGGCATCGTAAGGTTGTAAGGTTGCGAGTTACTTGGTCTCGTCGCCCTCCAGGAAGACCTTTCGGGTCACAAAGTTGTAGACCATGACAAGCGCGGTGGCGCAGATCTTGGCGATATTGGCCTCGAGTCCCAGGCCGGCGTTGAGTGTCAGCACGATACCGTCGTTGAGTGCCAGGCCGATCACGGACAGCACGACAAAGATGATGAACTCGCGGCGGCGGCTCATGCCTTCCTTGTGCGCAAACACGTACTTCATGCTTGCGAGGTAGTTAAAGATGAGTGAGACGATAAAGCCGCTGGTGTTGGCGATTAGGATGTTGAGGCCCAGACCGTAGTGGAGCAGATTCATAATGCCAAAGTCGATAACCGTGGCAATGACACCGACGACGCCAAATTTCATGATCTGCGCAAGGAGCTTTTGCATGGTACCTGCCTTAAGCTGGCGCCGAAGCGCCGCGGGGATGACAAACTCAGCAAGTTTAGCCAATCCCCGCGGGTGGTGCTAGGCGCGCTCCTCGATAGCACCGTTTCTATATGCATCGAGCAGCTGACGCAGGTCCTGGATTTGGCTGCGGATCTTGGCGCCAGTATCGGTGTCGCTCACCATGCGGCGACGGTCTGCTTGGTCAAAACGGTTGGTCTCGCTTTCGATGTCCACGTTGCGCGTGAGTGCCTCGGCAACCGTCGTAAAGGCCCGGTGCGACTTGAGGCGGCAGCCGCGCGAGCTCGAGATGAGCGTATAGCCGGCGATACCCGTCTTGGGATGGTAAGCGCGGCAGAAGCCGCCATCGATGACCAGCAGCTTGCCCTCGGCACGGATGGGCTGCTCGCCCTTGGTGGTTTTAACGGGCGTGTGGCCGTTGATGATGTGGCCGGTCGGCGAGCATGCCATGGGCGCGACGCCAAACTCGCGCATGATGTCATCGCAGACCGAGGGCGACTTGGTAAGCGTAAAGTACGGGTCCATCGGCTCGACCCAGGTGCTCTTATCGGCGATATAAGCGCGTTCAAAGGTACGCACCAGGCGCCCGCTGGCGGGTGAGTTAAAGCCGATCCACAGGTACCACATCCAGTCGAGGGCGTCGCGGTCGCCCACGCGCCAGGCGCGGCGGGCGATATGGTCGCAAAAATCGAGATAATCGCGGCCTGCGTGCCAGGTGCCCAGGCAGTTCATGCTGCTAAAGGTACCATCCTCGTTGAGCGGCACGCAGCCATGGAACAGCAGATTGCCGTTGGTGACCTTGTACATCGAGCCGTGGGTGTAGAGGAAATCGATATGGCGATGCAGGTGATCGGCGGTGACAAACTCGGACACGAGCTTGTCGATGATGTGCTGCTCCTGGGGCGCTGTCTCTTATACACATCTGACGCTGCCGACGA
>URSP01000064.1:0-9837 GCA_900550515.1 uncultured Collinsella sp.
AGAGCAAGAAGAAGCTTGAGCAGGCGCGTCGCGACCGCGGTTGGAACGACCGGCCACATCGCCGTAGTCATCGCCGTTGCGCTTGCCGTCGCGACGCGCCTGCTCAAGCTTCTTCTTGCTCTTGGACTTGCCGCGCTTGGTCTTCTTCTTCACCTTAAAGGCGGCAGGATCGCGCTCGGGGTCAACGGCGGGCGGGTTGGGACCCACGTGCAGGTCGCCGGCTTCGTAAATATCGGCCGTCTTGTCCATGAGCTTCTCAATCTCGTAGAACTCATCGACATCCTGCTCGGTCACAAACGTGATAGCCCAGCCTAGCTCGCCGGCACGGCCCGTACGGCCAATACGGTGGATGTAGTCGGTCGGCTCGGCCGGCACGTCAAAGTTCACGACGTAGCGCACGTCGCTGATGTCGATGCCGCGGGCGAGCACGTCGGTTGCCACCAACACGTCGACGGTACCGTCGCGGAAGGCCGAAAGGGCACGCTCGCGCTGAGCCTGGCTGCGGTTGCCGTGAATCGCGGCGGCCTTGATGCCCTTGCGCTCAAGGCGACGGCAGCAGCTGTCGGCACGGTGCTTGGTACGCATAAAGACGATGGTGCGCTCCGGGCCCTCCTTCTTGAGGAACTCGGGCAGCAGGTTGTTCTTTGCCTCGATGGACACCGGGAACACAAACTGATCGACGGTGTCGGCGGTCGACGTGGCAGGTGCGATCTCCACGCGAGCCGGGTCGCTCACCAGGTCGGTGATCTCGCCCACGGCCTCCTCGTCGAGGGTCGCCGAGAACAGCAGCGTCTGGCGCTCGGCCGGTGTCTCGCGCACAATGCGGCGGACGGCGGGCAAAAAGCCCATGTCGAGCATACGGTCGGCCTCGTCGAGCACCAGCACCTTGACCTCGTCCAGATGGCAGGCACCCTGCTCGATCAGATCGACCAGACGGCCCGGCGTGGCGACCAGGATGTCGCAGCCGTACTTGAGGGCAGCAGTCTGCGGCTTGTAGCTTACGCCGCCCACGACGGTCACGGCAACGTGGCCCGTGACGTCGGCGATCTTGCTCGCGACCTCGTCGATCTGCTGGGCAAGCTCGCGCGTGGGGGTGATGACGAGCATCACGGGGCCGCGGCCGTTGCCCTCGGGCTTTTTAACACCGCGACGGCGGTTGCGGCCGCCGCGCTCGCGCACGGGTTTGGGAGGAGCGATGTGCTCCAGATTGTTCATGGTCGGCAGCAAAAAGGCAGCCGTCTTGCCGGTGCCGGTCTGAGCGGCGGCAAGCAGGTCACGGCCCTCGAGCACTACGGGGATCGAGCCGGCCTGCACGGGCGTGGGCGCCGTGTAGCCCAGGTTCTCGATAGCACGAAGCATCTCGTCGGAGAGGCCCAGCTCGTCAAAGGCGGGCAGGCTCTCGGTAGCGGACTCGACGGCCTGGGCGGCATTGGCCTCATCGGCGGCATCGAAGGCAGCCTGGGTCATGGCCTCGCGGGTCTCGTCCAGAATCTCGGCGTCGGTGACGTCGGATACAGAATTACGCATATGTTGTTGTTCCTTATCTGCACGCGCAATGGGCACGGCATGCGGCCGCGCGGGCGTGCTTGGTAGTGCGCTAATACATACAAAAACGGGTGCGCACAGAGAGGACGTTGCTCAGCACGCTGGCGATCGCTTTGGCAGCCCTATCACGCGCCGTCCAGACGCAGCAGCTCTAAGCGATGGAGCAGATTCGCCGCCGGTTAGTATACCCGTGCTTCGCATGCCCCCACGTAAACCACAGATGACGAGGCGGACGAGGTGGGCCCGGCTGATTGTCTCAATCTGTAACATCTACAGGGCAAATCTTCCTCTACGTGTTACAGATCGAGACAAACGGTCGACACGGTTCACAAACGTCTCAATCTGTAACAGTTGCCGAGCAAAATCGGCCCTAATTGTTATAGATCAAGACAGAGGGGGATTTCCGTCCAGTCCAAACCAAATCTCTCAGGCTTCCTGCAATTTCGAACATGTGGCCTATAATGTTGCTTTGGTTACGCTATATATTGCGCAGCCATTTAATACGTCGCCCACCGGGGGCCATTAATTCCTATCGCCATATTGGCTAGGAAGCAATCAAAGGAGGTATCCGTGGCAGCAGAGACGCCTTGCTCGGTCCTCTATAACGATATTCGCTCGTTCGGCGGTCTTAAACATCTCGAGATCGCCCGAATGCTCATCAATGGAAACTCTTATCTCGGCAGTACCCTGCTCGAGAAATGCTCTTCCAACCGCTCGTATCTCACCCGTTACATCGTTCATCGCAAGCCTGACCAGTGCGCGCCCGCCATCTACAGCGACTTTACCGTCACCACGCTCAACCTTTCCTCGGCAATCTGCAGCAAGCTCGGCGGCGGCGAGTCCGCCTATCGGGCAATCGCCGAGCACTATCGCGGTCCGGCCGCCAACGAAATGATGTCGGCTCTCGCCAGCTACAAGCTGGACAGCCGCCTATATGCAAATGCCCTCAATCGCATCGACAACTTTGACGGCAATGCCGTGCGCGAGAAAAGCACGCTTTACCTTATGCTCTTTGTGGCAACGGGGGCGCTCGCCGACCCCGTTCAGGGCGTGGCCACCGTCGAGCGCTTTTGCGACAGCAAGACGGGCGAGCACTTTGGCACCACCGAAACTACCGTCGGACGTGGCTTTATGAGCAGCCTGGAGCAGCCGCGCACCGTCGCCCCCAACCTCGGTCTGCTCAGAACCCATGCCGACAACTGCGCCGACATGCAAATCCATCCCCTCACACGCGATCCGCGCGGCACCGTGATTGGTTCTTTGCCCAAAACCTCGCCCAGCATCACCGATGTGGGCACCGACGCATCACGCGAGCATCTTCGCATTTGGCTTGAGGGTGGGCACTGGTACGCCCAGGGCCTTGGATCGACCAACGGCACGGTACTCGAATCGGGTGCAGGCGACGGCGATATTGTGATTGAGCCGCCGCGCGACCAACGCGAGCCCGGCAAGATCTATCCCCCAGTAGAAATCGAAAACAGCGACAGGCTCCATCTGGGTCTCTACACGACATTCCTCGTCATTGTGGACTAGCGCGGACGGTGATCGGAAGACGGTCATCGCCCGTCTTTCGTCTGCTACCTTCTACGTCGTAAACGACAATACCCAGCGGCATACGTGAGCAGTGCGGCTATTATGGTACTTTACCGATAACCGCACTGCTCACGTATACGTGCGGCAACCCATGCCAGACAAAGGAACGCCATGGATACTACCAATAGCGCCTATGGCGACAAACTCATCCGTCTCGATACGTTCGATACCGCCGTGGCGGTCGACCCCAGCGCCGAGGACGACGCCAAGCGTCGGTTTATGACGCTTATTCTCCAGACGGCCCACCGCAACAACGGCAACATCGGGCACGTGCTGCGCGCGACCAACACGAGCGGCGAGGTCTTTGCCGTCAAGCTACTCAAGGACAACGCCATCCTTTCCGGCCAAGCCCCCGACCGCTCCGCCGAGCAATCGGCAGCGCACCTGGCCAACACCGCTGCGCTGTTCGAGGAGTACCGTCATCTGTGTACCGTCTCGCACCTGCGCGGATTTCCGCGCGTCTATGGCTACGGTTCATGCGAGGACGACCCGCTCATCCTCATGGAGTGGGTCGAGGGCACCTCACTCAAGCAGGCGCTGCCCCTGCTTCCTCACGACGCCTCGGGCGGGCTGACCACCCAGATGGTCGCCGCCGTCGGAAACGCCGTGCTTCGTGCGCTCTTGATGACCCAAGGCCTCGTGAATCCGGTCGTCCATCGCGACCTGTCGCCTGCCAATATTATGTTCCGCACCACCAGCCGAACGCTCGAGCAGCAGATTGCCGATTGCTCCTTTGACCCCTGCCTCATCGACATGGGCTCCGCGACCATGGCTCTCGGCGACGACACGATCACCCGGCGCGCCGACATCTGGCGCTTTGCCACGCCCGCATACGCCGCGCCCGAGATGCTCACACAGGATATCGAAGGCATCGCGGCCCTTCGCCGTTCGCCGGCAATCGACGTCTATGCGCTTTCGAGCATTCTGTACCAGCTCTACAGCGGTCGCAAACCGTTTGACTTTGAGTCGACGGACGCCGCTGCAACCGGCTCGTTCTATCTCGTAAAGACCAAGACCAAGCCGGCACCGCTCGAGCCGCGCTGCGAGGGCGATGAAGCGCTCGTCCAAATCATCATGAAGGGTCTCTCAGTCGAGCAGTGCGATCGTCCCACCGAGCAGCAGATGCTCGAGGTGCTCTCGGCATACCTCACCGATGCCGAATCCGAGGGCCGCGAAGGCGCGGGCAGTGACGCCGCAATCGACATCGACTCCGGCACGCACCTTAAGGTCGACGTCGCCGGCGAGCGCGCACGAGAGATCCTGGAGCAGGCCCGGCACGATGCCATGACCCGCCGCCGCTTTATTATCGGTGGCGTCGTTGCAGCCGTTGCGGGGCTCAGCGTCGTTGGGGCGGCGACCCATGGCTTTGGCATCCCCGACTACCTGGACGGCATCCGCGGTTCGCTTGACGACTACACTTGGGATCAGCTGCAGGAGATTTCGCTCAAGATTAAGGCCGCCGAGACCCGTAGCGAGGCACGCGAGATTGCCAAGCGCTATCATCTGCTCGACGACAACGGGCATATCCCCTATCCATGCACCAAGCGCGTCACGCTCACCAACGGGCTGCAGGTTGGCGCGCAGCTTGTGGGCATCCGCCACGATGAGCTTCTGGACGGGACGGGCAAGGCCGGGCTGACGTTTATGTTCGACGCCGGCATTGCCGAACGCAACGCTACGGTTGAACCGCCAAGCGCCGGCTGGGCAGATTGCGAGCTGCGGGAATGGCTCAACGGCGACGGCCTTAAGCTGCTGCCCAACGAGTTGCGCGCACTCATCAAATCTGTCAAAAAGATCTCGAATAACGTTGGCGCCGCCAGAAGCGCATCGTGTCTGAGCGAGCTGCCCGCAACTCTTTGGCTGCCCGCCATGGTCGAGCTGTGCGGTACGCAACCGCCCTATTCGTTTGCCAAGGACTATCACTATCTGGCAGACATCTACAACGGCGAGGGCAAGGAGTACCAGCTCTTCCGCGAGCTCAAGGTGAGCCCGTATTCCACGAACGAGACGATGGTCCGCCAGTGGAAGGGCAAGGACACCTGCTGGTGGGAGCGCACGGTGAGCCCCGACTCATCGGAGACCGAAGGCACGCTCTACATAAACCGTGTGGGCCACGACGGCGACGTCTTTACGTACGCAACGCCTGCGGAAAAGCCAAACAAGCTAACCTGTGTGATTCCCGGGTTCTGTATCTAGGCGGCGGGCGTCTTGCCGTGACGGGACCCCTCCCCGGCAAATGTCTCGATCTGTAACACCAGCTCGGCAGATACAGGTCTAGATGTTACAGAACGAGACAAACCCCAACCCCGCGAGACAACATCTCAATCTGTAACAGTAAGGGGTCAAAAACCTCTCTAGATGTTACAGAACGAGACATTAGCTTGCCGAGAACTTCGCCTCGTAAATGTGATTCAAGTGTGTCGATATTTCCTTGCCAATGTTGCGCAACAGGAACCCTTTCGGCGGTCGTAACGTACGAATTGTCATAGGTACCCCTTCAACGATTGGGAGAAGAAATGGCAAAGTACGCACCTAAACACTTGGAGGTCTCAGGCGGCGCCGAGCCTCGCCCCACATTCTCGGGCCACAAGGCAACACGACTCGCCGTCACCGCGGCAACCACCATCGCTATGACTGGCTCGACGCTGCTCGCGCCGTTCTCGGTATTTGCCAACGATGCGAGTGATACCACGGCACAGGACGCGATCATGTCGCCGCTTGCTGTCCACGCCGGCGAGGCGGCAGGCTCCGCAGTAAAGGCAAACGCCCAGAAGATTGCCGACCTGCAGGCTGCGATCGATGCCGCAAAGGCTGCCGAGGCAGACGCCAAATCCGACTACGACACGGTGGCTGCCCCCTATACCGAAAAGCAGGCGGCCCGCGACAACGCACAAAGCACCTATGACGCCTCCGTCTCCGATAATTCGCAGGCAGAGGCCGCCGCGCGCGCCGAATATGCTCGCCAGCTCGATGAAAGCGTCAAGGCGGCCGACAGCGCCAGTGCCACGCTGAAGGATGCCCAAGGAAAGCTCGATGCAGCCAAGACCGACGCCGAGGACAAGTCGAAGGTCCTTGATGCCGCAAAGCAGGCGGCAGCTGATGCGCAGGCCAAGCTCGAGGCAGCCCAGAAGGCAGCCGCCAACGCAACGCCGGAGGAAATCAAGGTCGCCGAGCAGGCTGCCGCAGATGCGCAGGCCGCTCTGGACCAAGCAAAGGCTGCGAAGGCCGCTGCCGATTCCGCGCTCGCCGATGCCCAGCAGGCTCAGAGCGCCGCGCAGAGCGTTTACGACGAGGCGGCAGGCACGCTGGCTTTCGCTCAGCAGGAAAAGACCGCCGCGGATGGTAAGGTAGTTGCGGCACAGACAGCGTACGACAGCGCACAAGCCGATTTGGCGGCCGCAAAGGCAGGCGCCGAGGGCCCGGAGTATGACGCCGCCCAGGCAAAGGTCGATGCAGCCCAAAGCGCACTCAACCAGGCGAAGCAGCAGCAGGCGGCTGCCGAAGCAGGCCTTTCTCAGGCAAATAGCGACGTTGCATCCAAGCAGGACGCCCTCACCGGTGCCGAAAGCGAGCTCGAAGCCAAGAAGCAGACAGTCGCAGCAGCCGAAAATGATGTAACGGCAGCCCAGACGAAAGCCGATGCGGCGCAATCGGAGTT
Organism: uncultured Collinsella sp.; assembly: GCA_900550515.1. Taxonomy (GTDB): domain Bacteria; phylum Actinomycetota; class Coriobacteriia; order Coriobacteriales; family Coriobacteriaceae; genus Collinsella. The sequence continues at coordinate 6,797 of URSP01000064.1, forward strand.
GACCTCGGCAAAGCAGGCACATGCTACCGAACTGGAGAAAGCAAAGGCCGCTCAGAAACAAGTCGATCAGGCAAAAGCCGAGAAGGAGCAGGCAGACAAGGCGCTCAAAACTGCCAAGGCAAACCAGGCGGCCGCCGATCAAGCCGTTATCGATGCACAGAAAGCATACGATACGTGCAAGGCGGCAACCGATAAGGCAACAACGGCGGAGGCGCAGAGCGTCATCGGCTTCTACCAGTTCATCGGTGCCAACGACGCTGCAAACATCATCTATAGGCAGAGCGATAAAAACCCGACGACCATTGGCGATAAAAAAGACGGCACGTCACTCGATAACGCCAAGCTTTCGTTTGGCAAGCTGCGCGAAATTAATGAATATCGCAAAAGCGTCGGCCTTAGCGAGCTTAAGGTGACGGCAGAGCAAATGGCAATCGCTCAGTCTGATTCCAATTACTCCGACGCAACGAAGGGGCACTCAGACTATGCCGGATTTGAAAATGCCGCTTGGAACTTCAGCACGAAAGAAAACATCGCGCACCAATGGGTTGATGGCGAAAAGAAAATAGTTGACGATGCTGCAGCGAAAGCCGGCCTTGGCAACGTTGCCCCCAAAGATGCTTGGAAGACTTTCTGGAGTCACGGTACCGAATTCGGAGCCCAAGGCGTGGGTTTTGGCACCGTCGGCCATTATTTGAATATCGTACAACCTAACGCCAAAACCATGGGATACGGCATCAACTCGCGCGGAACCCTTTGGCCGTATGTGTTCGTCTTGGAGATCGACAACAATTACGGTTCGTACGAGAAAGAATACTCGATCGATGAACTCGAGAATCTCTTTGATCAGTATCAGCTGAGCCTCTCCAAAGCCAGCGAAAAGCTCGCCGCCGCAAAGACGGACCTTGAACAAAAGCGCAGCACAGCGGCATCGAAAGCCAATGCCGTAAAGGTAGCTGAGACCCTCGTCGCTCAAAAGCAGGAAGGCGTTGATACCGCGAACAGCAACCTTGCCGCCAAGAACGACAGCGTAGCAAGTGCCGCCGCCGCTGTTGCCCTAGCAGAGCAGAATCTCGCCAAGGCAAACGGAAAAGTTACCGAAGCCGAAGACCAGGTCAAAGCCGCCCAAAGTAACGTGGCGACCGCAGAGCAGGTCGTCAACCAGAAGCGCGCCGAGCTTAAGGCATCGCAAGAACAAGCCGCTCAGAGTCAGAAGAAGGTTGATGACGCCAAGGCAGAGACTCTCGTAAAGCAGCAGGCTCTGCAAGATGCAAAGAAGGAACTTGCCAAGTATTCTGCCGATGTTGCTGCGGCTCAGGAGAAGGCTGATAAGGCTCACCAAACGCTTGATAAAACCATGGTCGCTCAGGCATCTGCCCAGAGTGCTCTCGAAAAGGCGAAGATCGACGAGACCGCCAAGAAGCAGGCACTCGGCACCGCGAAGGACAACGCCGAGGCCAAGGCGGCGACCGCGGAGCACGCCGCGAGCGTTCTGACCGCGGCGAAAAACGACTTCGCTTCAAAGAAGGCTCATGCCGACGCCCTGAGCAATGCAGCCGATAATCTTGCCACCGCCGAGGCGGCCAAGAAGGACGCCGACGCAGCAGTGACTGAGGCCGGAGTCGCCCTTGGTGCGGCAAACGATGCCATCGCGAACGCCGAGCAGGCGGTCGAGAATTCTCAGGCCGCATCGGACGCCGCTGTCGCTACCCTCGGAAAGCTCAAGTCCATCAACGTCGAAAACGGCATTGCTACTGGCTCTGACGCAAACGCGAACGATACGCTCAATGCCCTCTTTGCCAAGTGCGTCGTTGCCAAGCAGGTAGAACTTAACGCAAAGGTCGCACTTGATGCCGCTCAGGCAGACCTTGATGCTGCGACGCCCGCCTACACCGCGGCGCTCAATGCCTACAACGAGGCGAAGGCAAAACGCGTAGCCGCCGAGCAAGCCCTGAAGGACGAGATTGCCCGCCAGGAGCAAGAGGCAGCAAAGGCCGAGCAGGCCAAGATCACGCAGGCTGCCGCTAAGCCGGTTGCTGGAAAGCCGTCTGCCGGCAACGCCAAGACGGCCGCCAACTCGGCACTTCCCACCACAGGCGACAATGCTGCGCTCGCCGGTGAGACGTTTGTCATCGGAGGCGTCGTGCTTGTAGCCGCCGGCGTCTTCCTAACCGACAAGAAACGTTGTCAGGAGTAAGGATTTCGGGAGGACGGCTTCTCCCCCCTCCCACCGTTTCACAAACCCCGCCTGACATGCGCCGGGACGTCCACCACACGGGCGCCCCGGCGTTTTACGTTGTATGGCCGGGGCATCTGCTCCGAGATTGTCTCGACCTGTAACATCTAGGTCCCAAATATCGGTCTTACTGTTACAGATGGAGATGTTCGGGTTGCCATCGAATGGTTTGTCTCGATCTGTAACAGTTACTCGACAAAAACGGGTCAACATGTTACGGATCGAGATGATTGGACTGCCACTCAACAGTTCGTCTAAATCTGTAACAGTTATGGTTCAAAAACCTCTCTAGATGTTACAGATCGAGATGATTGGTTGGGACGGTCCATCGGTCAACCAACTACCCTCATCTGTAACGAAATGTCATACATTTCAATCTCCACTGGACACCCCCAGGGGGTATGGGTGTATAGTATCGGCAGGTTAACAATTCCAACACCAAACTACAGAAAGGAGAAGCCATGGCTCAAGATAAGTTCGATGTGGGCGGCATGACGTGCGCCGCCTGCCAGGCACATGTGGATCGCGCCGTGAGCAAACTCGACGGCGTCCAAAGCGTCGCGGTCAATCTGCTCGCCGGCTCTATGCTGGTGGACTACGACCCTGCGCAGGTCTCCCCCGACGACATCTGCACCGCTGTCGACCGCGCGGGCTACTCGGCCTCGCCCATCAGCACGGGCACCGACGCTGTCCAAAGCGGAAGTGCGCAAGCCAGGTCCGGCGCCGCCCATATGGAGTCGCCGACCAAAAAGTTGGAGGCCGCCGCCTCTGCCATGCGCACCCGCCTCATCGTCTCGATCGTATTCCT
>URSP01000065.1:0-9551 GCA_900550515.1 uncultured Collinsella sp.
CCGCGGCCGAAGCGCTTGGTGAGCCCGCGCGTCTCGAGCATGTAACCCATGGGTTCGTCCTTTCTCTTCCGGGCGCGCGGGCCGAGTCGCCGTGCCCGCGCGTCTTACCTTTCGGGTTCACCATCCATGGTGGGGCGCGTTTCTAACGAAGCCGTAACGGCCGTTGGGCTCTTTTGGCGCCAGCCCTTCTCGACCCGTACGCCACTCATGGTATGTTTATCGCGATAACAAGGACGGAGGTGCTCGTGGCACGCAATAAGTACCCGGAGGAGACGGTCGAGAAGATTCTCGACGTTGCCGAGCGGCTCCTCGTGGAGCGCGGCTACGAGCACACCACGATGATCTGAAGAGCAATACGCTAAATCGAAAAAGGTAATCGAAGCCGCGCCTGTGGACTTATCGAGGGTCGAGATTCCCGCCCCATCCATCGGCACCCAGCAGAAGGTCGTCGACATCCTCGACCGCTTCGGCACCCTAACCAAATCGCTCACCGACGGTAGGATAAACCCCCATGAATATATGAATTGACCTGCTGACTCCAATGAAGATTGGAGGGTAACTGCCAGGGGTGACGGCCCAGCGAGTGTTATTTTGCGAGCTATGCGCATTGAAAGCGACCTTTCGTGGTATAAACTACTTGCCGGAAGCCGCGGCTTTCAGAGTACGGCTTACGTGTACGTTTAACCTCCGTGGGCGACGGGGTGCCGCAAGGCGTAGAATATCGCCCACCTGTAGGGGCCTGCAGCGATGCGGGCCCCGCTTCGTATGAAGGGGGCGCAACCGATGAAGATCGTATCCATCTCCCAGGACTTCTTCGACCTCGTCGATGGCGACCGCGAGCTCATGCTTAAGCACAATCGCCCCTGCATCGTGGTGGTGAGGCTGCGTTTCCGCGGGAAGCGCAGGGACTTCGCCGTGCCGCTGCGTTCCAACATCGCCCCTAACGCGCCCAAAGACCAGTACTTTGCGTTGCCACCCCGCCCCACGACGCGCCCCGGCTGCCGCCACGGCATCCACTACATCAAGATGTTCCCCATAACCAAGGTCTACCAGCGCCGCTTCAGGACCGAGGGCTCGGCCTACTACGAGACGCTCCAGCGCATCATCGACGGCAACACCAAGCGCATCGTCTCCGAGTGCCAGGCATACCTCGACCGCTACGAGCGCGAGGGAAGGCCTCGCTTTGCCGTCGACATCGACCGCATCGTGGGGCTGCTGGAGAGCGAGAAGTAGGGCACCTCGGCTCAGTCTCGAGCCATGCGGAGTCGCTCCGCATTTTTGAACGCCGCGTGTGCGTCCCAAATACTTGAGAAACAAGCTGTGAAGTGCGGTGGCGCGCCCGTGCCCGCGCGCAGCCATCTCCATCAGCGTTTACGGTGCACTACAACATCACGGGCAAACCGCCTGACAAGCCGAGCATCCTGATCGTTCCGTCTATGAGCTACGTTGCTGTGCGGGGCAAGGGCGATTCCAATGCCGAAGGCGGCGCATAGCAGAACGCGTTGCCGATGCTCTACGGCGTCGCATATACCATCAAGATTTCGAAGAGGGCCCGCGGGAAATCGAGGGCTATTTCGACTTCGTCGTGCCGCCGGTCGAGGGCTTCTGCCGACATGACATGGCTGGGGCTTACCCTCCGACGCGCCCTTGCGCATATTTCCTTATCGGTTTTGAAACCGAGAAAGAGCTGATGATTGATTGGGTCGACCGCAATACGTACATGGAGCGGCTTTGGGCGATCGAGGACACCCGGGACATCAAGGTGATCACGGGGATGCGCCGCTCTGGTAGGTCCGAGCTTATGAAGGCGTTCTCCGCCTCCGTTGCTCGGAGGGACCCATCCTCCAACAACGTCTACATCGATCTGCTGGACCTCGACTACGAGCCGCTGCTTGAGTATCACACGCTGTATCACGAAATCATCGAGCGGCACAAAGAGGGCACCCGCAACCGTCTCTTCATCGACAAGGTGCAGCTGTGCGAGGGTTTCGAGAAAGCAATTAACAGCATTCACGCACGTGGCGGATGGGATATCTACCTCACGGGATCGACCGCGTTCCTCCTGAGTTCGGACCTGGCGACCCTGTTCACAGGGCGCCACGGGGAGGTACACATCCTCCCCTTCAGCTTCGGCGAATATCGCTTCTACTTTGACGAGCAGGGGGCCGTCGACGACGACTTCGACGGATTCATCAGGCGCGGCGGGCTCGCCGGGTCCTACGATTACGATGACATCTCGGAGTCGTACGGTTTCCTTCGGCGCGGGCGGATCACCCACTGCCGATCTAGAGGCACTCGGTCAGAATCTGGAACACCTCGCTGCGCTCCAGTTTCTTGGCGCAGCCGCCGGTGAGCACGCAGGTGTTCGCAACCTTGTGCAGCGTCTCGTCGGACGCGTCGGAGCCCATCTCGGCGAAGCTCGTGGGAAGCCCCGTCTCGCCGATGAACGTCTGCAGGCGGTCGATGCCTTCGAGCGCCACCGTAAGGTCGTCTTTGCCCTCGCCGTCGACGCCCCACACCTCGCGCGCCCAGCGGGCGAACTGCGCGGGCGCCTCGGGGGCCAGGTGGCGGTAGAGCGCAGGGTGGATGACCGCGAGGCCCATTCCGTGGTTGGTGTGGGTGTACGCGCCGTACTGGTGCTGGATCATGTGCGCCTGGAAGTCCGTTGACTTGCCGATCTTGAGCACGCCGTTCTCGGCCATGGCGGAGTCGTATACGAGCTCGCTTCGGGCATCGAGGTTCTGGTCGTCGTCCGCGATGATCCGCATGTTGCGGATGACGTTACGCTGGATGGCGAGGTTGATGTCGTCGGTGACGTTGCGTCCGCTCGGGCTTCCGAAATAGCTCTCCATGCAGTGCGAGAGCGTGTCGAACGCGCCGCTCATGAACTGCGCGTGCGGTACGGTGAGCGTGAGCGCCGGGTCGAGCGCCGCCCACATGGGCATTGCCCCCAGATAGGCGCCCTTCACGTGTGTCTCCTCGTTGGTGATGACGGCGCCGTTGTTCTGCTCGGCGCCCGTGCCGGAGAGCGTAACGATGCAGCCCATGGGGATGAACGAGCTCGGCATCTTGCCGTCGGCGTGCTCGAACGTCTCGATGTCCTCGTCAAGCATCGCCTGCGCGGAGACTACCTTGCAGCAGTCGAAGACCGACCCGCCGCCGACGGAGAGAATGAAGTCGACCTGCTCCTCGCGTGCGAGCGCGGCGCCTTCCTGGCACTTCTCGTAGGTCGGATTGGGCATGATGTCGCCGAAGTCCACCACGCGCTTGCCCGCGCTCGTGAGCTTATCGACCACGTGGCCGTAGACGCCGGTTCGTTTGACCGAGCCTCCGCCGTAGGCGAGCATCACTGTCTTGCCCATGGCACCCATCTCGGCGTCGAGTGCCTGGTCCATGGCCCCCTCGCCGAAGTAGTTCCTGACCGGGTAGTCGTACGTGAATGAGTTCATGGCAATTCCTCCTAGTAAGTTATCAGTGCGGTCTGACCGCTCGTCTACACGTTGCGCACGAGCCCGGACATCCATTCGATGGTGGCGGGGTCGTGGTGGTCGAAGAACGCACTGCGCCCGGTGTCGAGCGCGGCGATGGCGACCATCTCGTCGTCGCCCAGCGCGAAGTCGAAGACGTCGAAGTTCTGCTCCATGCGATCGCGGTGCGTGCTCTTAGGGATGCAGACCACACCGCGCTGCAGCAGCCAGCGCAACACGACCTGGGCGACCGTCTTGCCGTGCGCCTCGCCGATGCGAGCGAGGACCTCGTTGCGGAAGAGGTCGTTTCTGCCCTCCGCAAAGGGCGCCCAGCCCTCCACGGCCACCTCCTTGCCGGCCATGTACTCCTGCGCCTCGCGCTGCTGGAAGAACACGTTGCACTCGACTTGGTTCACGGCGGGGGCGATGCGGTTGAACGAGATGAGGTTTGCGAGGTGATCGGGGTAGAAGTTAGCTGTACCTATGGCGCGGATAACGCCCTGCTCGTAGAGCTCCTCCGTGGCGCGCCACGCGCCGAAGACGTCGCCGAACGGCTGGTGGATGAGGTAGAGGTCGACGTAGTCGAGCCCCAACCGCTTGAGCGACGCGTCGAAGCCGCGCTTGGCCCCCTCGTAGCTCGCATCCGACATCCACAGCTTAGTCGTCACGAACACCTCGTCGCGCGGCAAGCTGCTCGCGCGAATGGCGGCCCCGACCGCCTCCTCGTTGCCGTAGCTCGCGGCCGTGTCGAGCAGCCGGTAGCCGACCGAGAGCGCGTCCTCCACGGCGCGCTGGCATTCCGCGGCGTCCGGGATCTGGTACACGCCGAAGCCGAGCTGCGGCATCCTGACGCCGTTGTTCAAGGTGATGTAGTCCATGGTACCTTCCTTCCTCGCAACTTGACGTATCCACCATACGAGGGGCGCCGCGCCGGCGGAAGTTTCCGTTGGTGAGGGTTCTATAACGCTGGGGTGCGCACGGTGTTATAACCCGCGGGTTCTAGGAGTCACCTCAAAGAGATCGGCGCCGAGCTCGTCGGCGATGGCCTGAGCTACGACAGCGGTGTGGCCCTGTGCCGAGTAGTAGGCCACGAGGACGTTGCCGTCTGCAGCGGGCACTGCGGCGGGCTCGTCCTCGACAGCCGACTGGTCCTCGGTGGCGGCTTGGTTGGTCCGTTATCGTCTGAGCGCTACTCCTGCGCGTCGAAATCGGGGCGTATGGCCAGGTAGCCCGCGAGTGCTTCCTCAGTGGCGGTGTAGTAGGTCATGGTCCCGTCGAGCTTGGCAATCTCGGCCATCTCGTCTTCGGTGAGGGAGAAGTCGAAGATGTTCGCGTTGTCGGCGATGTGGGCGGGGTTCTTGGAGCCGGGGATGATGGAGGTGCCCATCTGCACGTGCCAGCGCAGGATCACCTGGGCCGGGGTCTTGCCGTACTTCTCGGCGAGAGCGACGAAGATGGGCTCCTCCAGAAGACCTTTGTCGCCGTGGCCGAGCGGGTACCACGCCTCGATCACCGTGCCGTACGGCGCGAGGTAGGCGCGCAGGTCGCGCTGGGCGTGGTAGGGGTGGCACTCAACGGTCACGAGCTGCGGCATGATGTCGGCGACCTCGATGACCTCGGTGATCTTGTCTTGCGGGAAGTTGGAGAGGCCGAGGGCGCGCACCTTGCCCGCGCGGTACGCCTCCTCCATCGTGCGCCACGCGGCCAGGTAGTCGCCTACCGGCTGGTGCAGGATGAGCATGTCGACGTAGTCGAGCCCCAGGCGCTGGAGCGTGGCGTCCACCGCCGGCATGCCCGCATCGTAGACGCTCGGCCAGAGCTTGGTGGAGACGAAGATCTTGTCGCGCGTGATGCCGCTCTTGGCGATGGCACGGCCCACGGCGCGCTCGTTCATGTAGGCGTTGGCGGTGTCGATGTGTTCGTAGCCAGCCGCGAGCGCGGCGGCTGCGGACGCCTCGGCCTCGGCCGGGGTCATGAGGAAGGTGCCCAAACCTTCGATGGGCATCTCTACGTCGTTGTTGAGCTTCAGATACTCCATGGTCTCCTCCTTAATGGTGACTTTTCGAATGCAATGCTACGGCGTTTACTGACGTGCGAGAAGTTCACGTTGGAATGATGGATATAACCATGGGGTATATACGGCACATAATGCGTGACAGGAGGATCGATGTACAACCCACAGCTTGACACTTTCATCCGCGTGGCGGAGGCGGGCAGCTTCTCCAAGGCGGCACAAGAGTCCTTCATCACGCCCACGGCCGTCATCAAGCAGATGAACCTGCTGGAGTCGCGGCTAGGCCTTACGCTGTTCCACCGATCGCATCAGGGGCTTTCGCTCACGCGAGCAGGCAGGTCGCTGCTCGCCGACGCTCGCCATATCGTGCAGTACTCTCAAGAATCAATCGCACGCGCCCGCGTCGCCGAGCGCGGAGAGAAGCGCATCATCCGCGTGGGAGTGTCGCTCATGACGCCCAGCACGCCGCTCACGAAGCTGTGGCCGAAGGTGAAGGAACGTTGCCCTGGCATGAGCCTTCAGGTGGTCACGTTTGAAAACACACCCTCGGCGGCACGCGGTTTGGCGAACCTCGGGCAAGACATGGATATCGTGGCGGGGATTTTCGACGATGCCTTTCTTAAAGAGCGCGGGTGCCTGGGCCTCGAGCTTTCGCGCGAGCCGCTCTGGTGCGCCGTTCCCGTCGACAACGAACTCGCCAAACGCGACATCGTCACATTCGACGACCTCCACAATCACAGTCTTATGCTTATACGCCGGGGCTGGAACGCCGAAATCGACCGCGTGCGCGACGAGATACTCTTGCATCATCCTCAAATCGCGCTCGTAGACTTCCCGCAATATCGGGCGGAGGTGTTCAATCGCGGCGCGAACGAGGACCTCGCGCTTGCGACGCTGCCGTTGTGGGCCAACGTCCACCCCATGCTCAAAACCGTCCCTACCGATTGGGACTGTCTCGTGTCTTACGGGCTGCTTCATTCGTCGCACCCCGCAGACCATGTGCGGGAGTTCCTCGATGCGGTGTCTGCCGCGCTCGAGGCAGAGCATCGATAGGCAATCGCGAACAGATGCGCTTATGCCTATGGGAATAACGGGAACTGGCTTCTGAGCTTGCGTTTTGATACCGTCGAGTAACGCCTGATGCTGTTTCGGCGTCGCTATAGAGCAAAGCCATCAGCGAAATAACGGGAATAAAAGCCTCCGAACCTTCTGGTTCGGAGGCTTCCTTTTTGCATGTCTGCCTAAACGACTCCTTGCCAAAGCCCTTTGAGCATCGGGCGGCATTATTGAGCGTGGGCGTTATCGTAGGTATCTTTGATCTCTTCCGGCAAATTGTCGGGAATCAGCGCCTTCAGTCTATCCTCGTTGCCATCCTGAATCGCCTGCTCGTAGTACCAGCATTTGAACTTCAACATATCCAGCGCACGGTTCATGTTCGCGATCTCCGATTCCATGTGGACCTTCCGCTCCTCGAACATGGCCTTGCGCTTGGGATATGTCGATGGGCCCTCCGCGCACCATTCCATGAACAGCCGGATGTCCTTGATCTCCATCCCAGCCTTCTTCAGGCATTCGATGACCCGAAGCGCCTCGAGTTCCGTATCGCCGAATCGGCGAATGCCGGACGTCCGCTCCAATTCCGGGAACAATCCCTGCTTGTCGTAATAACGTAGCGTGGAAACGGACAGACCGAACATCTCCGCCACCTGTCCGATTGTGTACATGGGTCCTCCGAATAAAACTCGATTTCATCCCTTGACCTAAAGTCAGGTTTAGGTATTACCTTCATTCTCGTCAATACAAATCGGGAGCGCAAGGGATTTTCGCCAAAGGCGCACGCTTGCCGGAACGGTATTTGCCGGCGGCGTGAACGGCGTGGGCGAAATCGCCGGGCATCCTGCTCTGGAGCAGGCGCAACGAATGGGCATGGAAATCTAGGCGCGGCTTAGCTGCGCGAAAGCAGTTTGTACTCAAAACCATCGACAGGAGGAATCAAACATGACGATTAAGCAGACAGCGGGCAGAGATGCCCTGGGGGACTTCGCTCCCAAATTCGCTCAGCTCAATGACGATGTGCTGTTCGGCGAGGTGTGGAGCCGAGAAGACGGGCTTTCCCTTCGAGACCGCAGCGTGGTGACGGTGGTTGCCTTGATGGCACAGGGGCTGACGGACTCTTCGTTCCAATACCATCTGATGTCCGCAAAGAACAATGGCGTGACCAGGACGGAGATAGCGGAAATCCTTACGCACGCGGCGTTTTACGCAGGCTGGCCCAAGGCATGGGCGGCCTTCCGCATGGCGAAGGAAGTCTGGGCGGATGACGATGCCGCCGACGCAAGAACCAAGCATCAAAACGAGATGGCCTTTCCCATCGGTACCCCCAACGACGCATTTGCGAAGTACTTTATCGGGCAAAGCTACCTCGCGCCCCTTTCCACCGAGCAGGTCGGCATTTACAACGTTACGTTCGAGCCCGGCTGCCGCAACAACTGGCACACCCATCACGCCAAAAGCGGTGGGGGACAGATCCTCGTCTGCGTGGCTGGTCGAGGGTTTTACCAGGAATGGGGCAAACCGGCACAGGAGCTGTGCCCCGGCGATGTGGTAAATATTCCCGCAGGCGTAAAGCACTGGCACGGTGCGGCGCCCGACAGCTGGTTCTCCCATCTCGCGGTGGAGGTTCCGGGCGAGGATGCCTCCAACGAGTGGTCGGAGCCCGTGGACGACGAGCAATACCTTAAAGCGACCGACAAGGAGGCTTAGGCATGGAGCAGTTGAAACTGACGCAGGAATGGGACAAGGTGTTCCCCAAAAACGACAAGGTTGAGCACAGCAAGGCGACCTTCCACAACCGATACGGCATCACGCTGGCTGCCGACGTGTACGTGCCTAAGAACGCGGAAGGCAAGCTGCCCGCCATCGCCGTCAGTGGCCCGTTTGGCGCGGTGAAGGAGCAGTCCTCCGGTCTGTACGCGCAGAAGATGGCGGAGCTGGGCTTTTTCGCAATTGCCTTTGACCCGTCCTATACCGGCGAGAGCGGCGGCACGCCCCGCTATGTAGCATCGCCAGACATCAACACCGAGGACTTCTGCGCAGCGGTGGATTTCCTCTCTGTGCAGGAAAGCGCTGAATGAGCAGCGCACCGAGGACTATAAAAACGGCAGCTATGCGCTGGCGGGCGGCGTGGTCGATCCGCTACCGGAGGATGCGCCGCAGTTTGTAGCGGACTATTACGCCTACTACAAAACTCCGCGAGGCTATCATCCCCGCAGCCTGAACTCCAACGGTGGCTGGAATGTGACGTCCTCGCTGTCGTTTTTGAATATGCCGATTTTGCAATACAGCAGCGAAATTCGCTCTGCGGTACTGCTGGTGCATGGCGAGAAGGCGCACTCCCGCTATTTCAGCGAAACCGCATACGGCAAGCTGACGGGGGACAACAAGGAATTGCTCATTATCCCCGGCGCCAGCCATACCGACCTCTACGATCAGATGGACGTCATTCCGTTTGGAAAGCTGAAGGCATTCTTTGAGGAATATCTGAAATAAGACGTGCCTTGATTTAATGCCAAGTCTCCAGCAACGATTCTTCTAAAGAGTGGGAGTAGCTGAAACGAGGCGATTGAATAACTCCATACGTTTAGGTTAAAACAAACTAATATGCCTCGCGCCTGCGGCATGAAGGAGGGAGATTTCTATGAATATCGTTGTATTGAGCGGTAGCCCGCGCAAAGGCGCCAATACCGACACCATGGTCGAGGCGTTTGCCGAGACCGCGCGTGAGGGCGGCCATACGGTCGAGGTCGTCCGCGTTGCCAGCAAGAAGATTGCCGGCTGCTTGGGATGCCAGTACTGCTTCGCCCATGAGGGCACCTGTGTGCAGAAGGACGACATGGCCGACGTGATCGAGTCACTGAAAGACGCCAACATGGTTGTCTTCGCCTCGCCCATCTACTGGTTCGATATCACCGCGCAGGAGAAGGCCGCCATCGACCGCCTGTACGCCTTCGGTGCCACGGGCTTCCCGTTCACCAAGACGGCCCTTTTGCTCGATAGCCACAGCGAGGGCG
>URSP01000066.1:0-9439 GCA_900550515.1 uncultured Collinsella sp.
CGAGGCCGAGCGCAAAATGGATTCTAAAAAACACCTTGCCAAATAGGAGCGTCAGGACGCAAAGAGGCTCCGCAGCGCGAAGCGCGATGCGGAGCCTCTTTGCATGTCCGAGGACGTTCCGGAGAGAAACCCCCGTCACGCCCCCGGATTCCCGGTGGGAGTTCTAGACCTTGTCGGCCTTAGTACATACCGCCGCCCTGCTGACCAGCGGTGGCAGCAGCGATAGCGTCCTCAAGCTGAGTGTTCTTGGGCACATCGGAGACGGTGGCCTCGGTGATGAGGATCAGGCTGGCGACAGAAGCAGCGTTCTGCAGGGTGACGCGGCTGACCTTGACGGGGTCGAGGACGCCCATCTCGATCATGTCGCCCCACTCGCCGTTGGCAGAGTTGAGACCCTGGCCGGCGGGCAGCTCGGCAACCTTGTCGACCACGACAGCGCCCTCAAAGCCAGCGTTCTTGGCGATGGTGGCGACCGGAGCGGTCAGAGCCTTCTTGACGATGTCGACGCCGATCTTCTCCTCGGGGTCATCGATCTCGACGGCATCGAGCGCAGGAGCAGCGTCCATGAAGGCGACGCCGCCGCCAGCGACAATGCCCTCCTCGACAGCAGCGCGGGTGGCCTGCAGGGCGTCCTCGACGCGATGCTTGATCTCCTTGAGCTCGGACTCGGTAGCAGCGCCGACCTTGATGACGGCAACGCCACCGGAGAGCTTGGCCAGGCGCTCCTGGAGCTTCTCACGGTCGAAGTCAGAGGTGGTGTTCTCCATCTCGCCCTTGATCTGAGCGATACGGGCGTCGATGGCCTCCTTGGAGCCAGCGCCGCCGACGACGACGGTGTTGTCCTTAGAGATGGTGACGGACTTAGCGGTACCGAGCATATCGGCGGTAATGTCAGCGACCTTCACGCCCAGCTCGTCCAGAGCGGCCTGGCCACCGGTGAGGACGGCGATGTCCTCGAGGATGCGCTTGCGGCGATCGCCGTAGCCCGGGGCCTTGACGGCGCAGACGTTGAGGGCGCCACGGATCTTGTTGAGGACCAGGGTAGGCAGAGCTTCGCCGTCGATGTCCTCAGCGATGATGAGCAGGCCACGGCCAGCGCGCTGGACAGCCTCGAGAACGGGCATGATGTCCTGAACGCTGGAGATCTTCTGGTCGGTGATGAGGATGTACGGATCCTTCATCACGGCCTCCATGCGGTCGTTATCCGTGACGAAGTAAGCGGAGACATAGCCCTTGTCGAACTGCATGCCCTCGACGGTGTCGATGGTGATGTCGAACGTCTGGGAATCCTCGACGGTGATGACGCCGTCCTTGCCCACGACCTCCATGGCCTCGGCGATCTTCTCGCCGACCTCGGGGTCACCGGCAGAGATGGTGCCGACGGAAGCAATCTGCTCCTTGGTCTCGACCGGCTTAGCCTGCTTCTTCATCTCGGCGACGGCGGCGTTGACGGCCTTGTCGATGCCGCGACGGATGGCCAGCGGGTTGGCGCCAGCGGCGACGTTGCGCAGGCCGTCGTTGACGATGGCCTGAGCGAGCAGGGTTGCGGTGGTGGTGCCGTCACCCACGGTGTCGTTGGTCTTGGTGGCGACCTCCTTCACCAGCTGAGCGCCCATGTTCTCGATGTTGTCCTCGAGCTCGATCTCCTTGGCGACGGAAACGCCGTCGTTGGTGATGGTCGGGGCACCGAACGTGCGCTGCAGAGCGACGTAACGGCCCTTGGGGCCCATGGTGACGGTAACGGCGTCGGCCAGAGTGTTGACGCCCTTTGCGAGCTTGGCGCGGGCATCGGTGTTGAACGTAATGTTCTTTGCCATGGTAGGTAATCCTCCAAAAGAAATGTGACTCGCGTCGCCGCTTCCGAGTCCTATGCGGCGGACGCGTTCAAAGACGAATCAGAGATTCTGACGAGACTAGGCCTCGACGACAGCGTAGATGTCGTCGGCGCGCATCAGCAGATACTTCTCGCCGTCGACCTTGACCTCGTTGCCACCGAACTTACCGTAGATGACAACGTCACCGACCTTGACGTCCATGGGGATGCGCTCACCCTTGTCGTTGACCTTGCCGGCGCCAACGGCAACGATGGTGCCGCGCTGCGGCTTCTCCTGAGCGTTGCTGGCGATATACAGACCAGAAGCGGTCTTCTGCTCGGCCTCGTCGGGCTTGACCAGAACACGATCTGCAAGCGGCTTCAAAGACGACATGCTTGTCTCCTCCTTTTTGGGCCGCGCGGTTATGCCACGCGAATTAACCCTTTTTGTTTGCGTACGCGTTGAATGGTACCCACGAATGACGGGTTATACAACACGGAGTCAAAAAATCTTATTTTTTGGCACTTAGATTTTCTGAATGCCGGGGGATAACTTGGCAGTGGCTCCCGGCATTCAGAAAAGTCAGTGCAGCAAAATGGCGATGCGGATAGCGACATGGGCATGGTTTTCGCCGCGCGCACGGGTCCCCCGGGGAGCACCGTGCATTTTTGGGAGTATTCAGCAGGCCAGGGTAAATGCATACGCGCCGGACATACCTTTTTGGTCCCAAGGATGCTTTCAGCGAGCGGTTTTGGTCGGTGGGCAGACCCCGTTGGGGCAAATAGGCGTACTTCGCGCCGTACCGGACCACAAAATGTCATCGAGCTTCGCGATACTACCCGACTGCAGCGGCGCCGGCGGGGCTTGCGTTGCTGAATACTCCGTTTTTTGCACGGCCCAAGCGGGGGTACATCAGGACCAGAAAGAACATCCCAGCCTATTTATGCAATCTGTAATGGAAAGTATGCAAAACACCAAGAGACCGCATTGCTGATGTCCAAATTAAGCGCGTGGGGGCAGCGGCACCCCACCCCACGCTCAAATCAAGCAGAGCAGGGACGCTCATAGCGAGTCCCCACCGATATACAAACGCGGCTCGAGCGCCATCCCAAAATAGGCTGCCCGAGCCGCGTTTAACGGTACGGCATGATTATTAACGCTCGTAAATCAAGTTGCCTGCCAGGTAGGTGGCCTGAACCTTGGTGGCTTGGAGTTCTTGGGGGTCGATGGTGAGCGGGTTTTGGTCCAGGACTACCAGGTCGGCATACTTGCCGGGCTCCAAGCTGCCGAGGTTTTGCTCGTCGCCCGCTGCGTACGCGCTGCCCAGGGTGTAGTTGCGTAGGGCCGTTGCCGCGTCGATACGCTCACTCGGTAACCAGCCGCCCTCGGGCCAGTGGCTTTTGGGGTCCTGGCGCGTGATAGCCGTGTAGAGCACATTCATGCTGGTAACGGGCGTGATAGGGCTGTCGGTACCGAAGGCTTGGCGAATGCCGCGCTGCTTATAGGTTGCGAACGGCCACATGATGCGGCTGCGCTCCAGACCCAGGTCGCGCTCCGGACCACCCGGGTCGAGCGTGATATGGCAGGGCTGGCTCGAGGCGACCACGTTGAGCTTGCGCAGGCGGTCGATGTCCTCGGGCAGGAGGTTCTCCAGATGCTCGAGCGTGTTATGACCGTGCTGGGGCAGGCCGTACAATTCGGCGGCCTCCTCAAAGATATCGAGCGCGGCATGGATGGCACCGTCGCCGATGACGTGGATGCGCACGGTGTGGCCGCGCTCCGCGGCCGCCAGAACTAGCTTGCGCATGCGCTCGGCGGGAACCGTCAGGCGACCTTGATCGCCCGGGAAGCGCGGGTTGGTATAGGGCTCGGTGAGATAGGCCGTGTGTTCGCTCGACACGCCGTCGAAGAACTGCTTAAAGCCTGGCGCCGAAAGCAGCGCGTTGTTCGCGTAACGTACCTGCAGCTCTTCCAAGCGCGATTGGTCATCCAGCAGCGTGGGAAACAAATGGGCGCGGATGCCCAGCTTGCCGGCTGCCTGCAGTTTGTCGTAAACATCGTCGCGGATAAAGTCGCAGCCCGGCATGGGCATGAGCGACATATCGCAGATCGAGGTGATGCCCTGCTCGGCCATACGCCTCATTTGATCGGAGTAAGCGCTTGCAATGCGATCCTCCCCCAGCCACTCAAGGCAGCGCGGTAGCAGCTGCATGGCAGCCGCCTCGTGGGCGATACCCGTGAGCTCGCCGTTTGCGTCCTTGTCGTAGCTGCCGCCCGCCGGCGGCTCGCTGTCACGCGTCACGCCGAGGGCTTCGAGTGCGCGGCTGTTGAGCCACAGGGTATGCCCGTCGCCCGAATACATAACACAGGGGCGATCGGGGAAGGCGGCGTCGAGGGAGGCCTTGGTAGGATGCTCGGGCGGATCCCAACGGTAGTCGCGCCAGCCCTGCGTTACAACCCAAGCGTCGTCAGGCAGGTCCTGGGAAAACTCGAGCGCGTGTTGTACCAGCGCCGCCTCGGACGTGCCCATATCCATGAGCATGTACGGCGAGGAACCGACCGAGGTATGGAAGAAATGCAGATGAGCGTCATGGAAACCGGGGCAGACAAACTGCTCGCCGCAGTCGATAACCGGCGTGGCGGCAGGCGCGGCGGCAATCACGTCATCGGGCGCACCGACTGCGACGATACGGTCGCCTGCGATGGCAATCGCCAGCTCGCGGGCGGTATCGATGCCGTCTTGCGCGGTAAAGACGTTCTTGGAGCGGATAATCCGATCGATATGTTGCATGGGCATCCCCATCTCTGGCAGGAAATTCAACACTCCCGAGTGTACTCCCCCACTCTTGTTACAAAACCCCAAGCGGCAAACGGCAACTTTACCAGCTCTAGCGGCAGGTGGCATACTGGAGAGAGCCTGTACGATTTTGCGATCAACCCAGCAAGGAGCAAATCGACCATGACGAAGACCAAGGCACAGCAGATTATGGCGGCAACCGAGGTTCGCGCGGCAGACGACGTCACCGCGGCCATCCAGGATATCGCCGCCGAGTTTGAACCCTACATCATCAAGCAGCGCCGGCACTTCCATAAGCACCCGGAGCTGAGCCTTGCCGAGGAGCGCACGAGCTCCGACATCGCCAACCAGCTCGACGCCATGAATATCCCCTACGAGCGTCCGCTCAAGACCGGCTTGGTGGCAACGCTTCGCGGTACCGCACCGGATGCCTACCGCGAGGACGGCACGCCACGTCGCCGCATCCTGCTGCGCGCCGACATCGACGCCCTGCCCGTCACCGAGCAGACCGGCGAAGAGTTCGCCAGCGTCAACGAGGGCTGCATGCACGCCTGCGGCCACGACTGCCATATCGCCATGATGCTCGGCACGCTGCAAATCCTGCGCCATATGACTGACGACATCCACGGCGAGATTCGCATCGTATTCCAGCCCAGCGAGGAAAACGGCCAGGGCGCCAAGCTCATGATCGGCACGGGTGTGCTCGACGGCGTCGATGGCGCCTACGCCGCGCACATCTGGAGTGAGGTCGACGCCGGCACCGTGAGCTGCGAGCCCGGTCCACGCATGGCCAATACCGACTGGTTCCGCATCGACGTCCGCGGCACCTCGTGCCATGGCGCCATGCCCCAGCGAGGTCACGACGCCGTCATGGTTGCCGCCGAGATTGTCAACGCCCTGCAGACCATCGTCTCGCGCGAAATCAGCCCCTACGAGCCGGCCGTCATCACCGTCGGCGAGCTGCACGGCGGCACCGCGCGCAACGTTATCGCCGGCACGGCCTACCTCGCCGGCACAGTGCGCACCTACGGCGATTCGACCCACGAGGAAATGCCGGAGCTCATGCGCCGCATCGTGGAGCATACCGCGGCAGCTCTGGGCGCCGAGGCAGAGCTCACCGACTACACCATCGCCAACTACAAGGTCGAAAACGACGCCGCCTCGAGCGAGCGCTGCCGTCAGGCTGTAATGAAGTGCCTGGGCCCCACCGGCCAAGGCCATTATCGCGGCACGCTTTCGGGCGAGGATTTTTCGGAGTACCTGCGTCGCGTACCGGGCGTGCTCGCCTTTGTAGGTACGCGCAACCCCAAGATTGGCGCCACGTACGCCCAACATTCCTGCTTCTACAAGATCGACGAGACCGTGCTGGCAAAGGGCTCCATGGTGGCCGCCCAGTATGCTATCGACTTTTTGGCCGAGCCCACGCAAGAGGAGCTCGACGGCCCCGCGATTACCGCGGTCGCCGAAACCAACCCCGATCTGGCCGCCAAGTTGCGCTCTGCCAAGGCGACGACCGCCGAGGCTCGCGACGCCATCCATGATGCCCGAACGGCTCGCCATGCCGCGATCAGGGGCATCCACGACGCACGCGCTGCTGCACGCCGTGAGGAGAAGCACGACGAGTAATCGATTCGCTGGCATCTCGCAGTCATAGCCACATCGCGATGTCAAAGCGGGGGCGGACGTTTCGACACGTCCGCCCCCGCTCATTCTTCAAGCGCTATTTCTACTATTTCTACCCCGTCCCCAAATGGCAGACGGCATGGCTACTCGTCCTGAGGTTCCTCGTCGGAGCTTGGCTCGGACGCCGACTCAGGTGCAGGTGCCAGCTCAGGCTCAGGCTCAAGCGCAGGCTCGGGCTCAGATGCCGGCTCAGACTCGGGCGCCGGCTCAGGCTCGGTCGCGGGAGCGGGTGCAGGTGCCGGCGAAGCATCCGGAGCACCGTAACCCGAAGCAGCGGACTTCTTCTCGAAGGGCAACACAAAAGTCAGGACGTCGTCCTTGTCCTCGTCGGCCCACTCGCTTGCATAACGTGCAACCCAATAGCCAACGGCACGGTGCTTGAGCATCTTGCCAAAGACCGTAAGAAATACGGTGACAAAAGCGACCAGCACCAAGAACAGCGCGAGCGTGACGCCACCGCCGGTAACAATTGCCTCAATACCCGTAGGACGATAGTAGTAGCTATACATACCGACAGAGGCAATGGCGCCAAAGACGACCGTCAAGATCCATGTGACAACGTTGGCGACCAGGCCCGTCAAAAACTCGGGGAGAATCGAGGCGCAGAACAGCTTGCCCAGGTTGGCCTTATAGGACTTCCAAACCTTCTCAAGCGAGAACGCGCTTTCCACGCGCCCCGCGACGGCAAAGTGCATCACGGCAGCATCGCCAAACATCTTAAAGAAGATGCCCAGTACCACCGACACGATCATGGCAAAGACAAGCAGCCCCATCGAACCGATGAGGGCACCCTCAAGACCGCTCGAACCATAGAAATAATATGAACCGACAGCACCGATCACGGCGCTCTCAAGCACCGAGAACACCACGCCAATCACCGGAATAATGGCCACGAACTCGAGCACACCGGTAATGACAGACGAGAAAATGCCCAATCCAAACGAGGTCGAGCGCAGCAGCGGACGCTCCATGCCGTTATCATCCTTGAGCGACAGGTCACGACCCCACTCGATAGCAAAGCCGGCACCGCACACGCTTGCCACGTACGCAAGCAAAAAGCCAATGGCCGCCGCAATGCCACCGATAACGGGGATAAACAGCACAAGCACCGAGACAACACAGATCAGCGCCGGCAAAAAGGCGATCTGGCATACGCGAACCAAGGCGCCGGGAACCTTGAGCATGTCGTTGAAGGCCTGAGCCATGCAACCCTTGGGCGCGTTCATAGCCGGCTGGGGCGCAACGAACGGCTGCGGCTGCGGCTGTGCAATCGGCTGACCCTGCGGCTGAGGTTGAGCTTGCGGAGCGGGGCCGGCGACCTTGACCTCGGTATTAGGGGCACCACACACGCCGCAGAACTTGTCGTTATCGCCCATGGGGGCGCCACACTGCGAACAGAACATCGAAATCATCCCTTCGTATCTAGAGCGAATCACCTGGATCGCAAACGATGTCTTTGGCATCATTATCGCCCAATGTGGGGACAAATACCCCAAGATGACCGATTTGCAACGTAGCCGGCTTTATTCAATGATTCGAAGGGTACGCCCGCGCTAGTTCGTGCCGCGGAAGCCCTTGCCGACGATTTCGGAGCTATCGACGATGGTGATGAAGGCGCCAGGGTCAATCTCGCGGGTATAGCGGCGCAGTTGCACTGCCTCGCGACGGCTCAGCACGCTCATAATCACCGTGACGCACTTGCCCGAGAAGGCGCCGTAGCCACGGCTGATCGTTGCCGTGCGGTTGAGATGCTTGACGATAAACTCCTCGACCTTAAGGGGCTCGGAGCAAATGATCGTGCAGACCTTACGAAGGTGAATGCTCTCGATAGCCTTGTCGACCACAAGCGTCTTGGCAAACAGACCGAGCACGCAGTACAGACCGACGCGCGGGCCATACAGGAAAGCCGCGATGGTCACGATGCCGATATCGACCAGCAACAGGGCACGGCCGATCTCAAGTGTCGTGCGGCGTTTGAGAATCATGGCAAGGATGTCGGTGCCGCCCGTCGAGGCGCCAATGTCAAAGACAATGGCACTGCCCAGCGCCGGCAAGATGACGGCAAAACACAGGTCGAGCCACATATCGCCCGTCATCGAAACATCCGACGGAATGAAGAGCTCAAACAGCGAGACGTAGGCCGAAAGCGCAAACGAGGCAAAGACACTCCAAAGGATTGCCTTGCGCTCCAAAAAGATAAAACCCAAGATGACCAGGACCGCGTTGATAATCCACATAAAGACGCCGACGGGCAGAGTCGGGAACAGCGTGGAAAGAATGACCGACACGCCCGAGGTGCCGCCGAAGGCAAAGTGATTGGGGGTTTTAAAGGCCACGATGGCAAAGGCCGTGAGGACCAGGCCCAGATTGAGCTCGGCAAAAAAGCGCGGAAAGCCTGGCTCCTGGCTGCGCTTGCGGCCGGCGCGCTCGCCACGTTCGATATCCTCGCGACCGACAACGCGCTCCATCGGCACCACCGGAGGACGATGCATCTCCTCGGCGGCACGCGACGCCGCCTCTGCCGCAGCGGCTTCAATCGCCCATGCCTTGCTTTCGGTCTCGTGTTCGTCGGCCATTACGGCAACCCCTCGTTAACAATTTGGAAACAATGCGCCCATTAGGGTAACGCGGAACGCGAAGATTGCAACCCTTAGTTAGACGAGCGGTATGCCTGCATCGGGGGCATATAGAAAACGGTCGACCGCACTTTTGCTTGCGCGGTCGACCGTTTAGCGTTTTCGCAGGTAAAACCTATCGAAACAAACCTGTCCCTTTTTGGTAGGTTACTCGTGCTGGCTGGTGCGATGCTCGTACTCCTCGGGGGTGATGACATCCTCGATGCGCAGGTTGACGCCTGCCACCTCAAGGCCGGTCATCGCGGCCAGACGCTCGGTGACGCGCGCCTTAACGTCGTCAAAGATCGCAGGCGCATAGGCGCCGTACTCGATGATGACCGAGATGTTGACGACCACGCGGTTGTCGTCGGTGACCTCGACCGTCACGCCCTTGGTCAGGTTCTCGGCACCAAACTGTTCCTGCACAAAGTGCATAAGGTTACCCTTCATGCCCAGAACATGCGGCACCTCGCGGGTGGCCATGGCAACGATCTTCTCGATCACACCGTTGGAATAGGTCAGCGAGTCCT
>URSP01000067.1:0-9295 GCA_900550515.1 uncultured Collinsella sp.
ATGGCGGAGTTGATGTCTTTGAGCTCGACGGGATCATCGGTGAGGTAGGCCGGATAGGATGTGGCAATGGGCTGGGCGAATCCCATCGTAAAGCCCAGAAACACCGCGCCGAGCAGGACGACGCCGGTCGCGCTACCAAAGACGATAATTGCCGTGCCAGTTGCGAGAGCGCCGATGATGCTCAGCAAGAAATGGCGGCGCGGGCCCCAGGCATCGAGTGCCGCTCCACCCGCAAAGGATCCCAGGATCACGAAGACGTTCATAAAGAGGACTGCCAGCGACGTCGCAACGACCGAAGCGTCGTCCGCATAGGTGAGTGTTCCGATAACGCCGATAAAGTAGCTGGTCTGAAAACCGGTGTAAATGAGAAAGCGCATGGCCACCAGGCGCTTGGCCTGCGCGGACAGCGAAGGTTGAGGTTTTGAGAGAAGAGATGCGAGCATGGAGACTCCTCGTTTCATACGAATACGGGCGGTGGGCATTCGCCACCGTCTATCGAATCAATCAATCCGCATGAAACATTAAGGACGCATCAAGCCCCTTTTCTCCGTTTTTCGCCCGTCATGAACTACTTGGTAGATTGTAAGGCATGTCCCACACATCTACCAAAGCAAAAACCACCACAAAGGTGCCTGGCCCCTTTGTGGTGGAAATGGCGTTTGCCCAGATAAAACCTGCCAAAATAAACCTGTCCCTTTTTGGCAGGTTTTAGGCCAGATGGTCTTGGATCAGGTCGCAGATGGCTCGGGCGTCGTTGATGTTGATGGCTCGGGTCGCAAAGCCGGCGTCGAAGGCCTGACGCGCCAGGGCCTCGTTGCAGGCAAGGGCCAGCGTGTGACCGTCGACCAGGTCGAGCGAGCTCTTGCCGCGCAGACGGTCGACACCGGAGCGCGCGACCACGATGTTGTCGAAGCCCTCGGTCTTGTAGCCCTCGATGATCACCACGTCGACATCGTTGTAGCGCGACAGCAGCTCGCGCGCGGGCATCTCGTCCTCCTCGCGCGTGTCGGCGTACTCCGCCCAGCGCGTGGCGCAGATAAGGCCCACGTGCTTGGATCCGGCCTGGTGATGGCGCCAGGTGTCCTTAGCGGGCACATCGATATCAAAGCCGTGATGCCCATGATGCTTGAGCGAACCCACGCGCAGGCCGCGGCGGGTGAGCTCCGCGATAACCTTCTCGACGAGCGTTGTCTTGCCCGAGTTCTGGTAGCCGATAAACGCGATCGCGGGGACGGCCGGAGCGGGAGCTGCGGGCGCGATGGCAACGGGTGCGCTCGCGGGCACGTCGCTCGCGGCACCCACGGCTTCGACAGCAGCGGCCTGGCGCTCTGCACGATCCCACACGCCCGAGCGGCCGCCCTCCTTGTGCAGCAGGCGCACGTCGACAATCTCCATGCCGCGATCGACCGCCTTGCACATGTCGTAGATGGTCAAACACGCGGCACTCGCGCCGGTCAGGGCCTCCATCTCGATACCCGTCTTGCCCGTCACGCCGGCCGTAACCAGTACATGAAAGCCAACCTGCCCGTCCGCGCGCGCCGGCGCCCAGCCCTCGGGCACGTCCTCGGCCGGCGTCCCCGCCGGAGCGATGGGCGCAATGTCGCACTTGCTCTTGGTAATGAGCAACGGATGGCACATGGGGATGATGTCGCTCGTGCGTTTGATGGCCATGATGCCCGCCACGCGCGCGCAGGCAAGCACGTCGCCCTTTTTGGCGCGGTCCTGCAGCACCATGGCCTGCGTCTCGGGGTGCATGAGGATGGTGCCCTCGGCGATGGCAATGCGATGGGTCTCGGCCTTGTCGGACACGTCGACCATGCGCACCTCGCCCTTGGCGTCCACGTGCGTCAGCTCGTCGCGACGGGCGTCGCGGGCGGACTCGGTGGCAGTGCTGACAGACGGCTGCGCGTCTGCAACGGCATCGGTGGCCGCAGCCGTGACTTTGTGGGCAGACATCGCGGCCCTGCGAGCGGCCTTGGTGGCATCGGCGTACCTGCTCTTGGCCATATGATCATCCTCCGATTTGGGACATAAATCGTTGCGTGCCCTCAATTATCGCGTGTTCCTGCGGTTTGTGGGCCACGGCATCGCGCCAAATCGAAAGTACCTGCATATCATCACCACGGCGCAGGGCGTCGCGCACCGAATACTCGGCATCACTGAACAGGCACGGACGCACGTTGCCATCGGCCGTCAGGCGCAGACGGTTGCAATTCGCACAAAAATGGTTGGACATGGCGCTAATGAAACCGACCGTTCCCGTCGCGCCAGGAAAGTGCCAATAGCGCGCAGGGCCCGCGCCGGCAGGAGCGTCGTTGATGCCGAGCGGCTCGAGCTCGCCCAGCCCCGCCGCGGCTGCCCCGGCATTGATGCGCGCCCGCAGCTCGTCACTCGGCACGGTGTCGCTCGCGTCCCACAGCTCGGGATTGAGCGCGGGCGCGTGAGGGTCTACGGCACAATGCGAGCTCGTGTGCTCGTCGCCGATGGGCATGTATTCGATAAAGCGCAGGTGGATGGGGCGGTCGAGCGTGAGCCGCGCAAGGGCCGCCACATCCTGGTTGAGCCGGCGCACTACAACGCAGTTGACCTTAACGGGCTCAAAACCCCAAGCCAGCGCCGCGTCGATGCCAGCCATGGTCTGCTCGAGTCGACCCAGGCGCGTGATCTTTCCAAAGAGCGTAGGGTCGAGCGTATCGAGCGAGATGTTAACGCGGTTAAGCCCGGCATCTTTGAGCTGCGGCGCCAGCTTGGGCAGCAGGGCGCCGTTGGTGGTGAGCGAGATGTCCTCGACCTGTGGGATCGCACGAATGTCGCGAATGAGCGGGATGATACGGCGACTGACCAGCGGCTCGCCGCCTGTCAGTCGCACGCGGCGAATGCCCTCCCCCGCCACCAAGCGCACAAAACGGGCGATTTCCTCGGCGCTGAGTAGCTCGTCGTGTGCACGGGGCGCCACGCCATCGGCCGGCATACAATAGATGCAGCGGAAATTGCACTTGTCGGTAACGGCAATGCGCAGGTAGTTGATATCGCGGCCAAAGCCGTCATGTTGCACGAGCCCGTCCACGCAGCCCTCCCCTCGCGCTGGCCTTTATTCTTCGGGGAATATAGTACCGCACGGGAAGAATGGGTCGACATGCGTACGACACGAAAGGCCTTTGCGAGCAAGACCGGCTTCCCAAGCCCATCCTCAACACACAAACCATCACAACATTCGATGCTTTTCCCGATTTTGGCGAAAAACGTCAAATGTTGTGATGGCTTGCCTGCCCACGGCACCCCGTAGAAGGGCTGGAACGCCCCTAAAGGCTGCCGTCCCAGTGTCGAATCACGAATTCTCGCAGGTCATTCTGACGTTTCTGGAATGTCTCGCTTCGGTCGCACTTAAGACCCATAGCAAGCGCGATGGCGTTCATCGCCCGGTGCAATTGCAGCCGGTGGGCAAACTGAGTCCCGGTGAGGACGATCATCCTAAAGCCCAGCGCGCTCAGCACGGTCATACGCTCCGCGTCCGACGCGCTGCGCTGTTTATCAAGATGGTCCGAGCCGTTGTATTCAATCCCCGTACCGCTTGCAGGCGCATATACGTCGATCTCGAAATACCCGGCCTTAGCGAGATACTTGAACTCGCTGGGAACATCGACCCGATGGTTGAGCTCGATCTTGGCGTATCCCAGCCCTCCCTGGGAACGTTTTGCTACGACCATGATTGCGGTGGCCGTCTCCATGGGCGACCGCGCGCCATCGTGCACGCGCTTGAGCACGGCGGCCGCGCGTATAGCCCCCTGACGAGATCGGTTCTCATTGCAATAAGCAATCAAGTCGGCAACGGTATACCTCTGCCCTATCTCGATATAATCGCCTGTCGACAGATGATTCAAATGGTATCGGGCGCAGATTTCGTAGCCATATTCCAGCTGCTCGGGCTCACTCATCCACGAACCCGCTTGGACAAAGCACATGACCTCATCAACCACCAGAAGGCCCTCTGCCACCTCGATAAGATGGCCCGGAGGTACTGGCGCCCCAAACACGTGGCATCTAAATCCAGCCGGCGTCGAGCGCTCAAAATCGAAGTTGACGAGCGTGTCGATATGATCGAGCTCTTCTCGTGGAATACCAAGTGAAACCAGATAGTCGGTAACGATCCCAACTGCCGTTGAAGCCCTCAGCCCCTTGGCATCGAGTCCCAATTTGGGCAGACTCGCGGTCGGCTCTGTCTCGTTAGCAAGCGAGTCCTCATCGTATAGGCTGCTTGCTCGCGAGAGCGGCTCGGACGGGCGCGCCACGTTGTGGTACAGCCAGGCAGTCTTATGGGACAGGACGATCGGCAGGTCCATGAGCCCTCCAATGGAGTCGGATAACCAACCTTATTCCCCGGCCCACGGGTCCGCACACCTTCGTGCGCAAGAAAGCGATTCCACCCAGTCGAGTGGCAGAAAAACCATCACAACATTCGATGCTTTTCCCGTTTTTGGCGAAAAACGTCGAATGTTGTGATGGTTTGAGGCGAAGTGAGGGGCACGGAGGGGTCAAAGCATCGTGCTCGAACGGGTTAATCCAGCTCTTTTAAGCCATGCGCCAGCTGCCAGTACTCGCCGTGCTGGGCGAGCAGCTCTTCGTGCGTGCCGCGCTCGATGATGCGGCCGTGTTCGAGGACCATGATGGCGTCGGCGTCGCGGACGGTGGACAGGCGGTGCGCAATCATAAACGTGGTGCGACCGCGCATGATGCGGTCCATACCGCGCTCGATGAGCTTTTCGGTACGCGTGTCAATGGAGCTCGTGGCCTCGTCCAGGATGAGCACCGGCGGATCGGCGACGGCCACGCGCGCGATGGCGAGCAGCTGACGCTGACCCTGCGACAGGTTGGCGCCGTCGGCCGTGACCGGTGTGTCGTAGCCCCGCGGCAGACGGCGGATAAACGAATCAGCGCAGGCTGCCTCGGCAGCGGCGCGCACCTCCTCGTCGGTCGCGTCGAGCTTGCCAAAGCGGATGTTCTGCGCAATGGTGCCGCTAAACAGGTGCGTGTCCTGCAGCACAATGCCGAGCGATCCGCGCAGGCTGGCCTTGGCAATGTGCTTGACGTCGATGCCGTCGTACGTGATCTCGCCGTCATCGACCTCGTAGAAGCGGTTGATGAGGTTGGTGATGGTCGTCTTTCCGGCGCCCGTCGAGCCCACAAACGCGATCTTTTGCCCCGGCTTGGCAAACAGGTTGAGATCCGTGAGCACACGGGTGCCCGGCACGTAGGAAAAATCCACGGCATGGAAGCACACGTCGCCGGCAAGCGGAACCAAGCCGCACGTGAGCTCGGTGCCGTCGGCAGCCACCGCGCGGGCCGACTCATCAACAGCTGCCACATCATGCAAGTGCCCGTACGCGCCCACGCCCTGACCCTCGGGAATCTTCCACGCCCACGCGGCGTCGCCCGTCTGCACCAGCTCCACGCAGCCCTCGTCCACCTCGGGCTTAAGGTCCATAGCCGCAAACAGGCGCTCGGCACCGGCCAACGCATTGAGCAAGAAGTTGCCCAGCTGCGTAAACTGGTTGATGGGCATGGCGGCTTGGCGCACAAAGACCAGGTAGCTTGCAAGCGCACCCACGTCGGCCAGGCCCTTGATGCAGAGCATGCCGCCCGCCACGGCGACGATGGCATAGTTGACGTAGCCGATCACCACGGTCATGGGCACCATCGAGTTGGCGTAGGCCTGTGCGGCGCCACCGGTACGGCGCAGCTCCTGGTTGCGCGTGTCAAAACCGGCAACATTGGCCTGCTCGTGGTTAAAGACCTTAATGACCTTTTGGCCCGAGACCATCTCCTCGACGTATCCGTCCAAGTCGCCGAGCGATGCCTGCTGGGCGGCAAAAAAGCGCTTGGAGCGGGCACCCGAGTAGCGCGCGTACAGCACAATGGCAACATCGCACGCGAGCGTGATAATCGTGAGATGCCAGTTAAGAATGATGAGCATGGCTGTGGTGCCGATCACCTGAATGGTCGCCTGAATCACGTTGGCAAAGCTGTTGTTGAGTGCCTCGGAGACCGTGTCGACGTCGTTGGTGAAGAAGCTCATGATGTCGCCCGAGCGCGTACTGTCAAAGTAACTGAGCGGCAGCGTCTGGATGTGCGCGAACAAGTCGCGGCGAATATCGGACACCACGCGCTGGGCCGCGCGCACCATGATCTGCGAGTAACCCAAGGCCGAGAGCACGCCCGCGGCGTAGATGACGGCCGTAAAGAGAACCTGCTTGGTGAGCAGCTCCTCCCCACCCGCGGCCAGACCGTTGACGATGGGGCGCACCATATAGGTGCCGGCAAGACTCGCGATGGCGGCGACGGAGGCCAGCACACCAACCACCAGCAGCGAGAACTTGGCATGCCCCATGTAGGAGAGCAAGCGGCGGAGCGTTCGACGCAGATTGGCCGGACGAGCCTGAGCGGAAGTCTTAGGCATGGCGCTCACCCCCTTCCGGGGATGATCCGTATGCGACGGAGGAAAACAGATCGTACGCGTCGTCGGCATCACCGTCGTCGCTCGCATCACCCGCGAACTCCATCTGCGAGGCGTAAATCTCCTGGTAGATGTTGTCACCTGCTAGCAGTTCCTCATGCGTGCCCACGCCGTGAATGCGGCCGTCATCCAGCACCACGATGCGGTCGGCATCCATCACGCTTGCGATACGCTGGGCGATGATGATCACCGTCGTGTCGGGAATCTGGGCGATATGCTCGCGGATCTTGGCGTCGGTCGCCATATCGACCGCACTGGTCGAGTCGTCAAAAATGAGCACGCGCGGATGTTTGAGCAACGTGCGCGCAATGCACAGGCGCTGCTTCTGGCCGCCCGAAACACCGGCGCCACCCTGGCCCAACTCGCCGTCGAGACCGCCGATGCGGTCCAGAAACTCGTCCACGCACGCCGCACGGCAGGCATCCAACAACTCCTCGTCGGTGGCATCGGGCGCGCCCCACTGCAGGTTCTCGCGCACGGCGCCCGTAAACAGCACGTTCTTTTGCAGCACAATGCCCACCGCATCGCGTAGGGCAACCAGGTCGTAGTCGCGCACGTCGCGCCCGCCCACGAGCACGGCGCCCTCGGTCGCGTCGTACAGGCGCGCGATGAGCTGCACGAGCGAGCTCTTGCCCGAGCCCGTGCCGCCGAGCACGCCCACCGTGGAGCCCGGCTCGATGCGAAGGTCGATATGCTCGAGCACGTCCTCGACAGCATCCGCGCGGTACTTAAACGACACATCGCGGAACTCGACACTTCCGTCGACAACTTCGCGCACAGCCGCGTCTGCCGCGGGCGCCTCGATAAGCGAGCGCTCATCGAGGACGTGCGAGATGCGCTCCACACTGGCGAGTGCGCGCGTAAGCAGCAAAAACACGTTGGAAATCATCATGAGCGAGTTCATGATCAGCAGCACGTAGCTCATAAAGCCCGTGAGCGAGCCCACGCCCAGCTTGCCGGCGAGAATCATGCGGCCGCCAATCCACAGGATGGAGAGCGCAGCCACGTACATCGACAGCTGAAACACCGGCAGATTGAGCACGGCGGTGCCGAAGGTCTTGGTCGCCGTGTCGGCAAGCTCGGTATTGACGGTGTCGAACTTGTCGCACTCGTGCTCGGCGCGCACGTAAGCCTTCACGGCGCGCACGGCGGTAAGGTCCTCTTGTACCACGCCGTTGAGGTGGTCCATCGAGGTCTGGAGTTGGCGGTAGAGCGGACTGACGCGATAGGTGATGGCGCCCAGTACGATTGCCAGCACGGGCAAGATGATCGCAAAGACGGTGGCGAGCGGGCGCGACAGCATCAGCGCGTAGATAAGGCCGACGATAAGCGTCACCGGGCCGCGCACCATAGGGCGAAAGCCGTTGCCCACAGCATTTTGGATAACGGTGATGTCCGTGGTCATGCGGGTGACGAGCGAGCTGGCGTCGTAGTTGTCCAGGTTACCAAAAGCGAGCGTCTGAATCTTTTTGTACTCGGCCTCGCGCAGGTTAGCGCCTAGGCCCGAGGCAACGCGGGCGGATGTGCGGGCATAGCCCAAGCCCAATACCAGCGAAAACGCCGCACACACCAACATGTACGCGCCTTGCAGCAGCATGTAGTTGATGTCGCCCGCAGGCACGCCCACGTCGATGATGTTCGCCATGATAACCGGGATAAACAGCTCGAGCGCCGTCTCGGCCGTCACAAAGAGCACGCCGAGTATGGCGTCGCGACGGTATTCCCCCAAGTAGGAAAACAGGATCTTGAGATTGCGCACGCAGGTTCATCCCCCATCAAACGTTGTTCGCAAACGCACGTATTATTACGCGCCGAATAATGGTGTCAAGTATTCCGAAATCGTTTTCTGCAAGGTTAGCGCCGGCGGCGAGTTCTCGTGATGTGTGTCCATATTCACTCGGAATAATGGTGCGCGAGACTTTTTCGCTTCGGCGTCAACACAAACCTTGACTCTACAATCGTTGTAGGGTTTTCACTACACTGGTACGTAAACGAACCCAGCCAGAAAGCCCCGCCCATGGAACACGACCTCACACGCGGCAATGTCCTCAAGACCATCGCGGTCTTTGCCCTGCCCTATATGCTCTCGTACTTTTTGCAGATGCTCTACGGCATGGCCGACCTGTACATGATGGGGCAGTTTAGCGGCGCCGCCGGCATCACCGCCGTGGGCAATGGTGCGCAGACGCTCTATATCATTACCGTGACGCTCGTGGGCCTGGCCATGGGAACGACGGTCATCGTCGGCCACGCCGTGGGTTCGCGCCGCTTCGACCGCGCCGAGACCGCCATCGGCAACACCATCACGCTCTTTATGGGTGTCTCGGTGGTGCTGGCCGCTGTCCTGCTTGCATTGTGTCCGCAGATTGTGGCACTCATTGGCACGCCGGCCGAGGCAGTCGAAGGAACCGCCGCCTACCTGCGCATTTGCTTTATCGGCATTCCATGCATCGCCGCGTACAACATTCTCTCGGCCATCTTTCGCGGGCTGGGCGATTCGCGCTCGCCTATGTACGTGATCGGCGTGGCATGCATCATCAACATCGCGCTCGATTTTCTGTTTATCGGACACATGGGGCTAGGCCCTGTGGGCGCGGCACTCGGCACGGTGACCGCGCAGACGGCCAGCGTTGCCCTCGCGCTCGTGTGGCTCAAGAGCCATCGCACGAACATCCACGTTAAGCGCAGCGACCTGCGTCCCCAGCCCGAGATGCTCGGCAGCATCCTTAAGATCGGCGTGCCCGTGGCCGTGCAGGACGGCTGCATCCAGGTGGCGTTTATGTT
>URSP01000068.1:0-9233 GCA_900550515.1 uncultured Collinsella sp.
AGTTCCGCACGCAAAGAAGGCCACTTAATGTGGCCTTCGTCTTGCGCAGGACTGTTCGAAATTTTGAGGAAGCACCCGCCCTGCCGGGGCTCCCGGGTTCCCGTTTACGAGAGCGACGTTCTCAGCAACTCGTTGAAGAGCTTCGGGTTGCCCTTGCCGCGGCTCGCCTTCATGCACTGGCCCACCAAAAAGCCGATGACCTTCTGGTTGCCGTCACGATACTGCTGCGCCTGATCGGCACAGCTTGCCAGCACCTCGTCCACGATCGGCTGCAGCGCGCCGGCATCGCTCACCTGGCGCATGCCGCGCTCGTCGACGATCTTGTTGGGGTCGTCGCCGGTCTGAGCCATGGCCTCAAAGACCTCGTGCGCCTGGTTGGAGCTAATGGCATCGGTCGCCAGCAGCTTGGCCAGCGCCGCCACCTGAGCCGGTGCAATACCGGACTCGGTCAGCGAGACACCCGCGCCCTTAAGGTAGGCGATCATCTCGTTCACCAGCAGGTTTGCGACCGTCTGAGCCTCCTTGCCAGCCATTCCGGCAGCAGCGGCCTCAAAGAAGTCAGCAAACTCGGGGTCGCCGGCGATCTGCTCGGCATCGGCCGTCTTAATACCAAAATCGGCCTCAAAACGGGCACGCTTGGCATCGGGCAGCTCGGGGATCTCGCCACGGCAGCGGTCGATGAACTCGTCGTCCAGGTCGAACGGCGCCAAATCGGGATCGGGGAACAGGCGATAGTCGTCGGCCGTCTCCTTCACACGCATGACCACGGTGCGCTTGCGGCTGGGCTCCCAGTGGCGGGTCTCCTGGTAGATAATGCCGCCCTCCTCGAGCACCTCGGCCTGGCGGCAGATCTCGTAGGCAAGGCCGTCATGCAAGCTCTTAAACGAGTTGAGGTTCTTGAGCTCGGTCTTGGTGCCCAGCTTGGTCTCGCCGCGGCGGCGCAGCGACACGTTGCCGTCGCAGCGCATGGAGCCCTTCTCCATGGAGCAGTCGGAAATGCCCAGCGTCACAAAGATGCGACGGAGCTTTTCCATAAACAGACGCGCTTCCTCGGGCGTGCGCAAGTCGGGCTCGGTGACGAGCTCGATCAGCGGCGTGCCGCAGCGGTTGTAGTCGACGAGCGACTCGGCCGCGGCGGTAATGCGGCCCTCGGCGCCGCCCACGTGGACCATCTTGGCGGCGTCCTCCTCCATGTGGATGCGCAGGATGCGGATGGGCACCGTGTAGGAACCGTCCTCGCGACGCTCGGGCATCTGCAGGTTGGACGCGTCGTAGCTGGCCAGATGGCCGGCGCGCTGGTTACCCTCGCGCATGGTCGACGTCATGGACGTAGACAGACCCTCGGCATTGGCAGAGGCGCTCGCCAGGCTCTGGGCCTCGGCCTCGCCAAACGCGCAGTCGGGGCGCTCGGCGGCACCGCGACCGGTCACGTCCAGGTCCAGGTGACCGTACATGGCAAAGGCGACCGGACCCTGCGTGGTCTGGAAGTTCTTGGCCATATCGGGATAGAAGTAGTGCTTGCGGTAGAACATCGAGTGGCGCTGAATCTCGCAGTTGGTGGCAAGACCGGCCTTGACGATGCTCTCGATGGCGCGCTTGTTGGGCACCGGCAGGGCGCCGGGCAGGCCCAGGCACACCGGGCACACGTTGGCGTTGGGCTCGTCATCGTGGCTGAGCTTGCAGTTGCAGAACATCTTGGTATCGAGTGCGGTGAGCTCGGTATGGATCTCCAGGCCGATCACGGCCTCCCAATCCTGCAGGACCTCGGAAAGCTCCTTCATTACAGCTCGCCTCCCTTCCCGGCAAAATCGGGCGCGACGGAAAGCGCGGGCGCACCCGTGGCGGCATCGGCAAAGCCGCGCTCCAAGGCGCGGGCAAACGTGAGCAGCTGACGGTCCTTAAAGGCAGGTCCCACCAGCTGGGCAGAAACGGGCAGCTGAGTATCCTCGCCCAGGCCCAGCGGCACCGAGATGCCACCGTTGCCGCAAATGTTGAGCGAGATGGTGTACAGGTCGGAGAGGTACATCTGCGTGGGGTCGCTGATCTCGCCAAACTTAAAGGCCGTGCGCGGCGAGGCGGGCATGAGGATGGTGTCCACCTTGGCATACGCGGCGTCGTAGTCCTGCGTGATGAGCGTACGGGCCTTTTGCGCAGCGTAGTAGTACTTGTCGTACACGCCCGAGCTCAGCAGGTAGGCGCCGAGCATCTGACGGCGCTTGGCCTCGGCGCCAAA
Source organism: uncultured Collinsella sp. (assembly GCA_900550515.1). Classification (GTDB taxonomy): domain Bacteria; phylum Actinomycetota; class Coriobacteriia; order Coriobacteriales; family Coriobacteriaceae; genus Collinsella. Next base: position 2,234 of record URSP01000068.1, read on the forward strand.
GCCGTGGGCGCGCGAAAGCGAGCTCTGGTCGGACAAGTTGGCGCAGCCCTCCTCCTGGTAGCCGTAGCGAATGCCGTCGAAACGGGCCAGGTTGGAGAACGCCTCGGCCGGGCCGATGACGTAGTAGGCGGCGATGGCGGCGTCCAGGTGCGGCAGGTCGACCTCGACCAGCTCGGCGCCCTGGTTCTGCAGCTCCTGGGCGGCGCGCTGAACAGCGGCCTTGACCTCGGGCGTCAGGCCCTCGGCCTCCATAAACGCGCGGATGATGCCCACGCGCTTGCCCTCGATGCTGTCGTTGAGATGCTCGGTAAAGTCGACGGCGCAATCCTGGCTGGTGCAGTCGTACGGATCGTGGCCCGCGCCGGTAAGCGCGTTCATGGCCAGCGCGACATCCTCGACCGTTCGGCCAAAGGGGCCCACCTGGTCAAGCGACGAGCCAAAGGCAACCACGCCGTAACGGCTCACGGCGCCATACGTGGGCTTAAAGCCCACCACGCCGCACAGCGACGCCGGCTGGCGAATGGAGCCGCCGGTGTCCGAGCCCAGCGAGAGCGCGACCTCGCCCGCGGCGACGGCTGCAGCGGAGCCGCCCGAGGAGCCGCCGGGCACGCGCTCGGTATCCCAGGGGTTGTTGGTGCGGTGGAACGCCGAGCTCTCGGTGGAGCTGCCAAAGGCAAACTCGTCCATGTTGGCCTTGCCCATGGGCAGGCAGCCGGCATCGAGCATGCGCTGGACGCAGGTAGCGGTATAGACGCTCTGGTAGTTCTCGAGCATGCGGGAGGCGCAGGTGGTGCGCGTGCCCACGAGGTTCATGTTGTCCTTGATGGCCAGCGGCACGCCCGCAAGCGGGGGCAGCGGCTTGCCTGCGGCACGGTCGGCATCCACGCGCGCAGCGGCCTCGAGCGCAAGCTCGGGCGACACCTGCAGGAATGCCTGGACCCCGCCCTCGCGCGCCTCGATGGCGGCAAGGGAGGCCTGGGCCACCTCGGTAGCCGTAAAGTCGCCAGCGGCAACGCCCGCGGCGATCTGAGCGGCGGTAAGGGAATCGAAGCTCTGAGCCATTACTCGCTCTCCCCCTCTCCCAAAATGGACGGCACGCGGAAGTAGCGGTCGCGCGCGCTGCCGGCGTTTTCGAGCGCAACGTCGAGCGGCAGGTCGCGCTCGGGCTCGCGCAGGTCATCGCCCATCACGTTGGACAGGCTTCCGATGGGATGGAACGTGGGCTCCACGTCGGGCAAGTCATATTGCAAGACGGGCTCGAGCATCTGGACGGCGTCGTTCATGTAGGACGTCATCTGGGTGAGCTCGTCATCGGTCAGTGCGATCTTTGCGTACTCGGCGATGCCGCACACGTCTTTCTCGCTGAGTGCCATAGGCGCTCCCTTCCGCATAACAGATAAACCGCTCTAGTATACAAGGCAACGCCACTTGGAGCAGGTGCTTTACCCAAATGCAGCGAAAACGTAACGAGGGCGGCGGGCTGGCAGGCGGCGGGCTGGCGGTTCTGCAGCGAAACCGCACCGTCCGTAGCGAAAACCGTTCCGCCCACAACGAAAACCGTCCTGCCCACAGCGATAACCATCACAACATTCGATGTTTTTCGCCAAAATCGAGATTTTCATCGAATGTTGTGATGGTTTGGAAGTCCTAACCACCGCAAAGGTGCCTGTCCCCATTGCGGTGGTTCTGAACGATGCCCTATGCCGAGGCCTTGCCCTTGCGGCGCTTACGGACCGCATGGATCACGATGTCCAGCAGCAACAGCACAATGGCCACGACCACGATGAGCACGGCAAACTCGCGCTTGCCCCAGTGGCGGCCGGCCAGCGACTTTTGCTTGTCGACATCCTTCTTGTTGTACTTGGTGCGCACGCAGTGTACCAGCAGGCGATGGTCGTTTACGCCGTAAGGCGTGCAGGTGACGAGCGTCACTTTGTCGGCGCCGGGCTCGATAGTCAGCGACTCCATCTCCTCGGGCAGCACGACCTCGGAGTCCACCATCTTGTAGGCGAGCGTCTTGTTCATGGTATGCAGCAGCACCAGGTCGCCGGGCTCCAGCGAATGGATGTCGTCGAACATGCTCAAGTTGCGCATGCCCGAGTGCGCGGTGAGCACGCAATGCGTCGAGGTGCCGCCCACCGGCAGGCTCGTGCCCTCCAGGTGGCCGACGCCCGCCATAAGGACCTCCTCGCTCGTGCCGTGGTAGATGGGCATGCTCACGTCGATGGAGGGGATCTCGACCCAGCTCATCATGGGGTCGCGGTCAAAGATAAGTTGCTGAGCGTAGGGCTCAATCTGGTCGGCGGGAAGCTCGGTGGCCTCGCCCGCCAGCTGCTCGTTAAAGGAGCGCGCCTGGAGCAGGATGCGCTCGCGCTCCTCGGCAGACAGCGCGTCCACGGTGCTGGACACCGTGCTGATCTGGTTAAACACGCCCGAGGCCTCGAGCCGGTCCAAGATCCACGGCCAGGTCATAAGGCCCACGCCGATAAGGATGATGACGATGGTGATGAGCCGGTCGGCCCAGCGCGGCAGTCGCTTGCGACGGCGCTTGGGCTTTGTTTGAGGTTTGGGCTGAGGGCTTGAGCCACCGTTGGCCGCGGCGTTATTGCTCTTCATATGTTTGGCGCCCTGCACCATCGCCGGTCACTCCTCTATAACTCAAGTTGTCTAAACAAATAATAGCCGATTAGCGAGCTTCCACGCCGGACAACGCAGCTAGGACCGAAACGCCGCCTACGGTTCAAATTCTTGGAGGCCTTCTACAGCGCTTCTTGCCATGGATATTCCTTTCCAAACATGCGATCGACTTCGAGCTGAATTCGCTCATCGTCGATTGCCGCCAAAGATAGCGCAAGCGAAATGTCATCGACGCGGGAGGAGTCGGCAAACACGGGCGCATAGCGCCACACTTGGATTATCGCCGTTTCGTTATCCGTCAACTCCCCGTCTGCGACTTCGAGATCGCTCAGTTGACGCCATGCACTTCTTAAGACGGCCTTTTGTTCCATGCCCGGCGCAGCGAGCATCGAACGCGCAGCGAGCGCCGTCTCCCCGGCGTCAACAAGATAGTCGATCTGCGGTGTCTTCCTTGCAAAAAAGACCTTCGAGACAGGCGAGGAGAGCTCTGCCATGTGTTCGCTGAGCAGAAGATCAACGGCAACAGGGAACACGACGACACGTCGTTCGCGACGCTCGCGCCTCGCGAGTCCCCTGTCAACAAGCTCGGTTATGGCCTCACTCGCGCGGCTTGCCGAAATCCCAAGCGCACGACAAAGGTCATAGGGGCGATATGGCTCCTGGGCTGCTCCCCAGATTGCGGCAGCCTGCGCGTTGGGTGACATCTTGGTCGCGTGATTGTGAAACCAAGCACCGCCCCTCTCCGTGCAGGCTGTGCCCATAAATGGAAGAAAAGCCTGTCTACCTGGGCAGACAAAGGGAATCCCTTGTGCGACCAATGCTTTGCGCTGACGTGCATCGGCATCAGGAAACGAAACGACAACCGGAGTCTCCGCGCGCAAGGCTAGCTGACTATAGACCCTCTTAGCCTCGGGAAGCCCGACGCCAGTAGGCAAGCTTGCAAGCAAAAACGAAAAACCGTTTGCGTCAACAGCGCGGACCTCAATCGCCCGCAAATGCAGCGGCAAGCGTGCGGATCCAGGCCAAGTTTTGGTCTTTGCGGAGAGGCCTAGTGCTTCTTGTAAGTAGATTAGCGCTTCGTTCATTTCCATCGTTTTCATTTGGTTCCAGTTTTAATTGGAATTATACATAATTCTCGGAATTGACGAGATTCCTTTCGTGCGTAAGCCCGCATTTGCGTTTTCAAAATATCCCGAATCGGCGGGGCGATTCGGGATACAATATCAATAGAAAACGACGCACCCCGCGTAAATGTTTGGGAGCGCGGGCGGCCTAGTTTTCTGGTTTTGTTAAATGCCCGGGCTCCGAACCCCGGGCATTCTTATTTGCGCTTGTTGCGGCGCAAATGCCTTCTACCGTCCGCACCGCGCGTGCGCCTACGGACCTTAAACCGAACTTCATACGAGTCAAGAAACGCGATGACGAACGAGCCCACCGCCGCGAGGGCGGCGAGCGCGTTAAGGAATTTCAGCATTTGGGGACCTCCGATCGAGTCGTCGGCCGCCCGCGCACGGGATGCGTCGCAAGGGTATTTTACTGCGAGCACTCGCACTTACAGCTGGTAAACGCAATATTTGCAAACATTTGTTCGCTAATCATACACTCGATCATACAAGCGATGGAGGCTGGCTGCGTTATCCAAAAAACGGGGCAGACTCCAGTGCGGAGTCTGCCCCGAAAAAAGAATGGCAAAGCAAGAACGTGGATGGGCGAGAAAAGTGTCCGCAAGTCTCATGGCCATCACATCCCACCTGCCAAAGGGATGGGTGAGCGAGCGTTACTCCTGCTCGGACTCCTCAGCCTGCTTACGGCTGCGGATGAGGTGCGCCACGCCGATGACGAGCACCGCGCCGCCAGCGATCCAAGTGAAGGTCACGCCGTTGAGACCGGTCAGCGGGAGGCTGGAGCCCTTCTTATCGGTGACGGTGAGGTGAACCACGCCGTTAGTGGCGTCGGCAGCAGCAACGAGATTTTGATCGTCTGCGTCAATCACTGTAAGCTGAGGGTTGTGCACGGTGTTGGCGCTCTCGGAAAGCTTGCCACCACGCGTAATGGTAAACTTAATGCCCTTGCTGCCGTGAGAATTGTCGTAACCGGGCGCAGGAGTTTTCTCCTTCAGAGTATACGTGCCTTCATCAAGGCCAAAGACCTCTATCATTCCGGTCGAATTCGTCTTGAGAATTGCACCGTCCTCAGTTTCGTTGCTCGCAGTTGTGCCGTCCTTCTTGATGAACTTTCCAGTATTGACCTCTTGCAGAGTAAATTCGACGTTTGCGAGAGGCGGTTTCGCCTCGTCGGAGCCAACCTTTTTGACATCGATACCGTAGGTGTAGTCGTAGGCCGGGTGGTCAACCGTAGTGCCAGCGCCGTTGTTGTCGTGCGGGTTGTTAGAGTAGGTCAGAGTGACGGTGTTCTTTTGACCTTTGCCGAGCATGTCGGAGTCAATCTTCGTGGGCTCAAGCTTTGCCTTATAGTTCACATAGACCTTGGATTTGCCGTCAACGTTAATGGCTGCGCCCTCGGTACCATCTTCTTTTTCCAAATGGGCGTTTTTCAAATTTGAGAACGAGACTACAAGTTGGCCATTTTTATACTCTTTGCTGTAGCTATCCGGATGAACAACCTGATTGCCAATCTTGACCTCGACAACGGGACGACCATTGTCGTCAAGCTCGGGCGTCATCGTAGAAGGCAGCACATCGGTAAAGGCATAGCTGTACTCTTTGTAAGTATTAATGTTGCTGGCCACGGTACCTGCAAGCTGATACTCAACCAGCTGGTCGGATGCGGAGTCCGCAACCCTATTGGGCGTCGTAAAGACATCTCGAGAAGAACCCGCTGGAACAGGTTTGGTCGAATCCACAAAACTGCCGTTGTTGTCGTCCTTGACCGCCTTGGTAACGTTGGGGACGTCTTTTTTGGGTGTAACGTTTACGCTCTCACCGCCGACGATAGTAAAGATTGGCGAGGTGTAGGCATCGATATTACCGTTAGTCGTATCGGTATCTTTAGTCGAACCAACACCTGCAGTCACAAAGAGCCAGTAGCCAGACTCCAAGCCCGTAAAGTTACCAGTAGTGGATGACTGCCAACCAAGCGTCGAATCGGTAGCGCCCGCATCCTCCAAAGCCTCGGCGATCTTGTCCAGTGTACTACCAGTATCAACGTTAGTGTTGTTGCCAGCATTATTATTAATGAAAGCAATCCACTCCTGAACGCTCGCGTTCCCCGCAGGAGCTCCTGCAACACCTGAGAACTTGTCAGTGACAGCAGTTTTGACTTTTGGCGAAGCCCAATCGATGTCGGAAAGAGTCTTATCCCCAGTGGAATCCCAGACTCCCTCGCTCTTCTGGTCCTGCGTAACCTTAGCCTTGAAAATCTGGATACCCTTAAAGGTCGTATCCTTGTAGGTCTCCTCATTAATCGTCACGTTGCCACTCGTCGTAGCCACCGGCGTACCCGCGGCAAACGCCATGCTCACCGGGGCCATGACGCCGCCGAAGCTCAACGCGGCTGTGAGGCCGGCGGTTACTGCCAGGCGTGCGATGTTCTTGTTCATGTGCATCTTCTTTCCTCTGCTTTCTACTTCGTAACTCATTCGATCGGTCATCATCTGTCTGTGTCTTAGCATCTACTTCGCTACGTCTCGCCCCGCTCTCTGTGGGGCTGCCAGCTACTCTTTATGGCTGCCACCTCCCCGCTTGACCAGGAGCGCGACCACGATGAGTGCGGCTCCGGCGACCGCTGCGGCGGCCGCGGCGTACATTGCCATATCGCCAGTCGAGGGCATAAAGCCTCCGGTGGTAATGCTAGGGGGTGTGCCGGTGGGCGTGTTGATGAGCGACGCCTCCAGGCTGCCCGTCGACCCGTCCACGCTGTCGGCGCGCAGGGGCGACTCGGCCGTAATGGCGAGCTTGGGCTTGGCGGCGGCCACCTGGTCGACGTCCAGGCCCTCGGCCTTGACCGTCACGGAGCGCATGCCCTCAAAGGCGGTGTAGCCCTTGGGCGCCTTGAGCTCGCGGACCTCCAGCTTGCCCGAGTCCACGCCCGAGACGGTCACGCGGCCGTCCTCGCCCGTGGTGACGGTGGCCTTGCCCTCTGCATCCCACGTGCCGTCGGCCGCCAGCGTGCGACCGCGGTCGTCGGCGATGCTCAGGACCGCCCCGGGCAGCGGCTTGTCACCGTCGCTGCCGCGCTTGGTGAGCGCGAGATCCCAGGTGTAGACGCACGCATCGTCGCTCGGCGTGCGGGTAAAGCCGGCATCGCCGGACTGGTCGGCAAAGGGAGAGCGCGGGTAGCGCAGGTAGACCTCGTTGGGGCTGTCTCTTATACACATCTGACGCTGCCGACGACTCCTTACGTG